>CANHCC010000116.1 GCA_947459115.1 Bacteroidota bacterium
AGGTGAAAGCCCAGAAACCTCTGACATCAGGATGGGGGGTAAACTTATATGGCGGCTACTTGGCTGCCCACCATGAATATCTTCAGCAATTGGAGTCTCACACGCTGGGTATGGAAATTCGATATACGCTGGCGCGTCATCCTGCCAATGTTCCATGGGCAAATCAGCTGCGGTTGCCGCGTTCCGGGGTAGCGTTATTATTCGTTGACCAAGGAAACCCCAAGCTGACCGGCAAGGCGATTGCGCTCATTCCGCATCAGGAGTTTCGAATATACTCTTTCAAATCCGGTAGTTTTTATTTTCGACTTGGTGCCGGACTCGCTTGGTTGACTAAAAGATATGACGCGGTGGAAAACCGAAAGCAGATTGCTATCGGAGCGCATGTGAATCCGGTGATGCAGTTTAGTTTTGTCTGGCATCAAAGAATTTTCCAAAAATTGGAGACCGATTTTGGAATAGGATTGACCCATTTTTCAAATGGAAATTTTAATCTACCCAATTTTGGGATGAATTTGCCCAATATTCATCTGGGCCTAACACGGGTGGATGGCTATCACCAAAAACCTGGGCGCCCGCCTATGCCGCCGGCCACAAAAACTCAAAATTTAGATATTTCTTTGAATGGCGCAACCAAAGAGGAGGGGGTCACCTCTTTTACCAGGTATGGCATTTGGGGGCTGAGTGCCCGATATCAAAGACACCAAGGTCGCCTTAGCAGAATATTTGCCGGAGGAGATTTCTTTATAGACAATACCTATCGGCATCGATCTGGGGAAGGTCGGCGCTTGGCTTCCACCGCTGAGGCGGGCCTGACTGCGGGCCATCGCCTGAGGATGGGCGCAGTGAGTTTGTTCACTGAAGTGGGGGTTTATGTGCTTAGACCTGATCGAATCAAAGCTGCCTGGTATCAAAGAATCGGATTGAATTATTTTTTATCCGATAAGTATTACGCCGGGGTTTATTTGAAAACCCATTTATCTCAATCGGATTATGTCCAGTTTACCCTAGGCCGCATCCTTAATTTTAAATGAAACCACTACACTTACAAACGGGCGAGAAAGGGGAGGACCTGGCCGCAGAATACCTTACCGGTCTGGGTTGGGTATTATTAGAACGAAATTACCGATTTGAGAAAGCGGAATTGGATTTGATCTATCTGGAAGGTCAGGAGCTGGTATTTGTCGAAGTAAAGACCCGCACCGGAATTCAGGATCATAGCTATCCGGAGGCTGCCGTAACCCCGGCAAAACAGAGTCTATGCATTAAAGCGGCAGATGCCTTTGTTTATGAAAAGAAAATGTGGACCGTTCCGGCCCGATTTGATGTGGTTTCCATACGCCTTCAGGAAGGCTCACCGCCTGAAATCCTTCATTTTCGGGATGCTTTTCGTGGCGATGATTCTGTGCAAAGTGACATTGGTTTTTGGAACCCGGCCATATGAAAATTTGTCCCTGCTGCAAGGAAATAAAAAAACAAGTCCCTTAAGGGCTTAAGGGACTTGCCAAACAAACTAAACTAACCTACTAAAAAAACAATGACCAAAGTTACAGGAAACTTTGGCCATTATCAAAATGTAAAATCGGAATTTTTACAAATAATTGGTAATCATTTATTTGATTTAGTGCTTAGCAAGATAAGCTGCTACACTTTCCGCATTGCCTTTCATGGCTTCTTTACCTTCAGACCAGTTGGCAGGACATACTTCGCCTTTTTCTTCGTTGTGCTTCAGCGCGTCCACCATGCGAATGGCTTCTTCAATGCTGCGACCAAGTGGTAAATCGTTTACCAATTGATGACGAACCATACCTTTTTTGTCGATGAGGAAAAGACCACGATAAGCAACAGGAGCGCCATTAAATTTCATGGTTTCCATATTCGTGTTATCATCTACATCGTATTCGTAATCCCCAGCCAGAACATCGTAATTACGGGCAATGGTCTTGCTTAAATCTGCAACTAATGGATAGGTAACACCTTCAATTCCTCCTTTATTTTTGGGGGTATTTAACCAGGCCCAATGAGAATACTTGGAATCTACAGATACACCAATGACCTGTACATCGCGAGATTCAAATTCTTTCAATTTATCCTGAAAGGCGATAATTTCAGTTGGACAAACGAAAGTAAAATCCAATGGATAAAAGAATAGTACGACATATTTCTTGCCGTGAAACTGTGATAGCGTGAAGTTTTCGACGAAATCTCCACCATTTACAACTGCATCTGCGCTAAAATCAGGCGCTTTTTTACCTACTAATACTGCCATATAACTTGTGTTTAAGAGTTTACATAGTGAACGGACTTTTGAGGGTCCAGAATCCTGCCAGTGATTTGAAGCTGAATGTCTTCAATGGCAAAGTTTTGAAATTTCTTTTCTGCCAGATATTGCCGAATCATTGATTCTAAGTTTTCGTCCTCGAAATCCAGGATTTTATCGGAAGTTTTACAGTAGAGGTGTGCATGGGGATCTGTGTGAATATCAAAGCGTTTAATTCCATCTGCACAAAATACTTTTCGAATTAGGCCTTTTTCGGCTAAGGCATCCAAGGTCTTATAGACTGTTCCCAGGGAAAGCGAGGGATTTTCCTGAGCCAACATGCCAAACACCGTTTCCGCTGAAGGATGTTCTTCAGACATATACATTGCTTTTAAAATCACCAACCTTTGTTGGGTAACCTTAAGACCTGCTTCGGTAAGCTTGTTTTTAAGGTTTGCAAGATCTGGTTGCGGCATTCTCATGGGAAATATTATCAAACAGGAAATATTCTTAATAAACGCCGATTTAGGCGCAATTAGTTCCCAGCCTCGCTTATTTTCCCTTAAAATCCGGATTTCTTTTTTCCACGAATGCGGCCATTCCTTCTTTTTGGTCTTCGGTAGCGAATAACATATAGAAGTTTTTTCTTTCAAATTGGAGGCCTTCTTCGAGAGGCGAATCAAAAGCCTTTAGGACAGATTCTTTTGCCAATTGGGACGCAATGGGTGACATAGAGGCCACCTGTGTGGCAAGTTTAAGGGCTTCTTGAAGATAAATTTCTACCGGTACTACCCGGTTAATTAATCCGGCATTCCAGGCCTCTCTGGCAGTAATAAATTTCCCGGTAAGGACCATTTCCATTGCCAATGCTTTCCCTACCGCACGGGTAAGGCGTTGGGTTCCGCCGGCACCAGGCATGACTCCAATTTTGATTTCTGGTTGCCCAAATTGTGCACTTTCAGAAGCAACAATCATATCACACAACATGGCGAGTTCGCATCCTCCTCCAAGCGCAAAGCCACTAACCGCAGCAATAACCGGCGTCTTGGTCTTTTTTATGGAGTCCCATTTTGAAAACTGGTCTATCTTTAACATGTCTATGGCCGTCCTACCGGCCATTTGTTTAATATCGGCACCTGCAGCAAAGGCTCTTTCATTGCCGGTTAATACAATGCAGCGCGTTTCTTCATCCTGATCTAAAAGTTTGAAGGCATGAACCAATTCCTCCATTAATTCAAGACAGAGTGCATTGAGTTCTTTGGGACGATTCAGTTGGATCAACGAAACGCCTTTGACGACTTGTTTTTCAATTTTGATGAATTCAAATTGCATGAGCTTGTGATTTAAATGACTAGATAGGCGGTAAAAATTCCCATTAAAATGGCGAGAATTCTTTTAAATGAAATTTGATGTTCGGAAGTGCCTGCCTCAAATAAAATTGTTGTGGACAGGTGTAGAAAGAGTCCTATGACAAGTGCGAGAAGTATCGGGAGAGCATAATCCAAAGCCGAATCCGAGACAAAAAAGGAGACAAAGGAGCCCAGAGGCGTCATACAGGCAAAAAGTAGAATGGCTACCCAACTTAGAATCGCTTGACGGTTTAGTTCCCGTAATAAAATCCCTAGGGCAAACCCCTCGGGTAGTTTATGTAGGGCAACTGCCAGATATAGGTCATGAGAGGCATGAGCATGATTATGGTCATGCCCTGCAAGCGGTAATCCTTCCATTAGACTATGGAGGTAAAGCCCCGACAAAATAATCAATGGTTTCCATGCACTATCATGGGTATGAATATGTATGTGTCCATGTTCGACCCCTGCACTCATTTGGTCCAGTAGGATTTGTAAAATAAAACCTCCCAAAACAAAAGCAGGAATTTGTTCAATTCCGGATTGATAAACTTCCGGCAAAAGATGCAGAAGACAAACTGCCAATAGGAATCCTCCTGTATAGGCAATCATGAGTTTCAGGTAAATCGGATTGTGTATTTTGATCTTCCATCCACCCAATGCACCTGCAAGGGAAAAAATGAATAATAGAAAGAGTTCAGTTAAAGACATGCGCTGCGCGTTTTCGCAATTTTCGGACTACGAAAGTAAGGAGTATTCCTAAAACCATTCCAGTTAAAACATCAGAAAAGAAGGCCTGAACTAAAAGTATGGACGCTATTCCGGAAAGAAATACCGGAATGGCCAACAATACTCTCAAGCCTTGTTGATTTTGAAACAAAGGATCATCCCAAAAATAGGCAACACCACCGGCAAGCAGGAAACAATTGATTTCAGGAAGACCGCCGTAGGAAACACAAAAATAATGACCGGGGACCATTACTTCCTGGATTTTTAAAAATTGGCAAGGCGGATGGGGGATTATTAGTCTTGACAGAGTCCAGGAGAATCCCAGCAGAAGCATCATCCATAGAGGAAAGCGGAATATCGCGTAGATGCTTCTCTGATCTTGTAATTGTTCCAGGGTCCACCAGGCTGACAATAGGGGAATCCAAACCCAGATTGGGCGTATCCACCATAAAATTGGGAAGGTTTCTCCCAGATCTAAGGGGGCCAGAAACAATGCTAGCTCAAATTCCCACCAAGCCTCCATGAATCACATTGATTTGCTGCAAACCCATATTTGCCGGGGAGAGGATTCCTCTGAAAATGGCCGGCATTTATAATCGCCCCAAACTTCATGAATCTCTAATTCACAGGCTTGAAATAGATTTTTAAAATCCTGAGGATATAAGCATTGCACAGATTCGAGATACTGATGGATTTTATCTCCCTCCTGGATATGAATTTCTTTTATGATTCGGTTTGATTCAATCCGTCTTTGAATTTCTATGCCGAGATTATGGCGGGAAAAATTTTCTGAGGGAACCATTTGGCGAATGATAAAGGAGGGGTTAAGGTAGTCTAAAATAAAGCGACCTCCCGATTTAAGGCTTTTATGCACTTGTCTCAAAACCTTCAGATCTTCTTCTCTATCTTTAAAGTAGCCAAAGGCTGTGAAGAGATTCAATACGCAATCAAAATCGGTACCGGGTGGATCCTCTCTCATATCCTGTCGGATAAAAGTTAAGTCTTTGTGCTGATGCTGTTGCGCATGTTGAATAAATGGTTCGGAGAGATCTGTGCCGATTACCTGAAAACCTTTATTCGCAAGATACCGCGCATGTCGTCCTTTCCCACAGGCTAAATCCCAAAATTTTGAACCGGGCTGGAAGCTAAATTTTGATAGAAAGTTGTCTATAAAAAGTTCAGCTTCAGAATCGTCCCGATGTGCATATAAGAGGTCATAATACGGAGAGGAGAACCAATCCTCAAACCACTCTTTGGTTTCACTCATGAATGCGCATGGGCGCTCAGGGCGGCTGATTTGCTGGTGATTTTTTCAAACTCCGAAACGAAAATCTCAAAGTGCTCCTGAGAAATGGTTCTTTGCATCAACATGGCAATGACATGGATGTAGTTTTTGTAGTTTTCGTAGAGAGCCTGGCCCTTGGGGGTAATCGTCAGATAAACAGACCTTCTGTCCGTTTTTGAATTGACGCGCTTTACCAATTTTTGGCCTTCAATTTTATCTACGATACTGGTTAGTGTTGAAAATTTTATACCGAATGCCTCGCCAATGTCTTTCATTTTTTTCTGACCTTCCATCGCAATCAACTGAATGATGTCCATCTCAACAGTGGAAACATTGTATTTACTTTTGATCACCTGCTGATGACGACGAAACACATCTCTAAGGTTGATGAGGCAAGATTCAAGTCTTTCTATATTGTTCATAATCAATTTTTTATATTGGGTTTGTTTGGAAAAAGTTTGATTTTTCTAATCCTTTCGCTTCAAAATTAGCACAGATAAAGAACCAAAGCAAGGATTTTGGAAAATTTTATTTTTCTGTAATATACAAATAAAAATATTATTCGAAAAATAAACATAAATAGCAATATAAAATAAACGAAGTTGGTAATTTATTGTTTCATGAAATAGTTAAAATTTCGGTCTGAACGGATAAAAATTTTAAGTGAATGGTCAATCCTCGGGTTGTGGAGTATAGTCAGGCTTTTTGACAATGGGTCTGTCCAACCTTTAAACTATTTGCATTAAGTTTTAAATCATTTCCCTTATTTCTATCTTTGTCCTTATGAAAGAATTAATTGAGGGTTTTTCCTTACAACTTAAAGAAGCTAAAAAGATAGCATCTGCCTATCAACTGCCAGCAAATCGGGTCAATAGAGAAATTCATGAAGTCGTAATTGCGGGACTTGGAGGTTCTGCTTTTGGTGGAGAAATTACCAGAAAGATCGCAGAAGGTCAGGCCACAGTGCCCGTCCAAATTTTTAGATCCTACACTTTACCCGCCCATGTTGGTCCTCATACTTTGGTTATCGTGTCTTCTTATTCAGGTAATACGGAAGAGACCCTGGAGGCCATGCAGCATTGTTTAGAGAGAAATGCAGAAATAGTGTGTATTACCTCCGGAGGCAAAATCGCAGATATCGCGCGTGAAAAAGGTCTGGATTTGGTCATTATACCTTCAGGATTTCCTCCAAGAGCGGCCGCCGGCCTTTCCTTTGTTCAACAACTAAATGTTCTTGCCGCAAGAGGTATTATCAGAGACTTTTCTAAAGATTTGGACGAAACGATAGCCTTGGTTGAAAATTTCAAAGACCATAATACGGCTGAAATTCTGGCAAAAAAATTGGCCGGAAAAATTCCTGTTTTGTATAGTTCCGATCTTTTTGAACCCTGTGCCATTCGTTGGCGTCAGCAAATCAATGAAAATAGTAAGCAATTGTGCTGGCACCATGTGATTCCTGAAATGAATCACAATGAATTGGTTGGATGGGTCCACCCACAGGCGCTTATGGACAATCTATATGTAGTATTGCTGAGAAGCCATCAGGATTATCCCAGAACAGCGATGCGTTTTGACATTAACAAACAGATTATCGCCAAAGCCTGTAAAAATATATCTGAGGTTTATGCCAAAGGCGATAGTCTACTCGCTCAACTTGTATATTTTCTTCATTTCGGAGACTGGGTCTCCTGGTATCTTGCTCAGGAAAATCAAGTAGATCCTACTCCTGTGACAGTGATTGATTTCCTCAAAGGAGAACTCGCCAAACACTAAATCTGGTTTTGAGAAACGAACTGAAAATTGGCTGGGTACTGATCCTTGCAATTGGGCTGATTTTCGGATTTCTAGCCTGGCTGAAAAAATCCTCCCTGTTTTACTCGGGGTATCCACTCTGCATCTGGTTTCACGATGTTTCCGGATTACGTGCCGGGGATCCGGTAAGTGTAAACGGGAAAATCGTGGGTTTTGTGTCCGAAATTGAAATGCCGGGAGGAGACTCTACCGGCTGGTATGTGATGGCCGAGTTGGAGAATCCTCCCCGTTTATTTTCAAATGCTTCTGCCGTGTTAAAGGTTAAAGAAATTACCGGGGGGAGAATTGTAGACATTCAGGCAGGGTCGAATACCGTGCCCGGCTTTAATGCATCGGTTCTTCCCGGTATATCTGCCTGGGATGCGGGTACTTTACTTCATGAAATACAGCCGCTCGTTACCTTCTTCAAAGACACTACTTTGCAGGAATTCGTAAAGAATGGAAATATGCTCCTGTCAGAAGTAAATCAACGGCAGGTATTTCAGTCTTTTGATAAAGTCGAAGGGATTCTGGACCAGTTAGAGATTACCCTTAGGCAAGGCAATCGTATTATGACACATCTGGATGAGGGGGTTCTGCCTGCTGTTTCGGATGTAAGGCAAACACTCTCTCACCTTCGCACAGCTTTAGATACATTAACTCCGGTCGTTAGTCAGTTTCTTTCCAAGGATTTAAAAGGGCTCATGTCGGAGGTGCATCCTTTAGTCCATAATCTAAACTCCAGTTTAAAGCGAACCGATGCATTATTACAATCTTTGACTTCTGATACCACAACTTTATCAGGCGCCGTACTTCGGGATCCTGCATTCCGCAAAGAGACGGAGGAGACCCTTCAGGAGGTTCGGCGCACATTGCAGCAAATTCGAGAGGGAAGATTGAAAGCACGCATCCGGTTTTAACTTTGTATCATGTCAGGTAAAAAAGTTATTACAATTACAGGCGCTTCCAGGGGAATAGGCCTTGCCATAGCACAAAAATTCTTTAGCGAGGGCTACCAGCTTCGGTTACATGCTTCAGGCATCACGGGTATCGAAAAATTGCAAAGTCTGTTTCCGCATGCCGAGTGCTTTGCCGCAGATTTAAGTCAAGCCTCACAAATAGAGGGCTTGGCTTCCCAATGGGCAGCGCTGAGTGCTCCGGATATTTTTATAAATAATGCCGGCACTTTTCTGCCCGGAGCAATACACGAGGAAAAACCAGGCGTTTTTGAAACCTTAATGTCTGTGAATCTGGCCGCACCCTATCATCTGACCCGGGCGATTTTGCCCGGAATGATTGCAAGAAAGTGTGGGACGATTCTGAACATGTGCAGCACAGCCAGTCTGCAGG
>CANHCC010000117.1 GCA_947459115.1 Bacteroidota bacterium
GACTATTCCCTGATGCTCCCCCCGAGCCCCTGCTCCCCCCGAGCCCCTGCTCCCCCCGAGCCCCTGCTCCCCCCGAGCCCCTGATGCTCCCCCCGAGCACCTGCTCCCCCCGAGCATCTGCTCGCCCCGAGCGAGTAATCCCTCATTATTCCTAACTTCGCTTTGTGAAAGTTAATATCCCTCTACACGCCCGAATACTTTCCGGTATGGTGATTGGCATTCTCGCCGGATTTATCTGTCAGGAGGCTGGCGTGCCGCCCGATACCCTTAAAGAAATATCCAGTTGGGTCAAGCCTATTGGGGACATCTTTATGCGACTCATCTTTATGATGGTCATCCCCCTGATTCTCTCCGCTCTTACCCTGGGGATCGCTGAATTGGGGGACCTTCAACGCATCGGTAGAATCGGTCTCAAAACTTTAGTCTATACCCTTATCGTAACCGGGATATCAGTTGTCATTGGCATTACCGCAGTGCAAATTTTTCGTCCCGGAGATAGTATCTCTCCTCAGGAACGGGAACAACTCATCGCTCAATACAGCGATAAATACACGGTCATCTCCGAAAATGTCTCTAAGGCCAAAGAACGAAATGCACTGGAAACCCTCGTTCAGATCATTCCCAAAAATCCTCTGGAAGATATGGTCAGGGCTTTTGACCCAACCTATACCGGAGGGGGGCTCCTGTCCGTCATGTTCCTCTCGGTGATGTTGGGCATCGCCCTCTCTGCTGCCGATCAGGAGAAAACTAAATATTTCAAAGGCTTACTCGAAGGTCTGTATGAATTGGTGATGAAAATTATCGGATATGCCATGTGGTTCGCACCGTTTGGGGTCGCCTCCCTCATGTTTGTTCTTACCGCCAATCTCGGCTACTCCATCTTACTCATGCTGTTTAATTATGTATGGGTGGTTCTTTTGGCTTTGGCTGTTCATCAGTTCGGGACTTATTCCTTGGCCGTTAAATTTTTGGGTGGCATGAGTCCCTTATTTTTCTTTGGCAAAATCCGGGAGGTGATGCTCACCGCTTTTGCCACCAGCTCTTCCAATGCAACACTCCCGGATGCCATACGGGTATCGGTAACTAAACTGAAGCTCCCCAAAGAAATCGCCCACTTCGTTCTCACCGTTGGTTCAACAGCCAATCAAAACGGGACAGCGCTTTATGAAGGCATAACCGTGTTGTTCCTTGCTCAGGTTTTCGGCGTGGATTTGTCCCTGACTCAGCAGCTCATGGTCGTTCTGATGTCTGTACTTGCAGGGGTTGGTACTGCAGGGGTTCCCGGGGGCTCTTTGCCTTTGATTGTCATGGTACTGATTTCCGTTGGTGTACCGGGCGAAAGTATTGCTCTGATTTATGGCGTGGATCGTATCCTTGACATGAGCAGAACGGTGTTGAATGTTACAGGAGACATAACCGCAGCCGTGGTGGTCAGTAAAAGTGAAGGGGAATTGCCGGAAGGCGCATTAAGTTAACAGGTCATGTTTCCGTTTTCAGCAACGCCGCCCTTTTCCAAGCTTCAGAAGATTCTGATTATTCGTCAGGATCGTTTGGGGGATTTGGTGTTGAGTTTGCCTCTGATAACGCACATCCATCGCTATTTCCCCGGGCATCAGGTAGATTTTTTAGTGCCGGAATATACGCGACCGGTTGCTGAGGCTTTCAAAGGGGTAGGCGAGGTACTGACATTTCCGTCCGATTGGACGGGGAAAGATACTTTTTCTCAATTGGTGCAGACTCTGAAAGCCAGAAAATATCAACTCGTGCTGGTGCCCAATTCTAAATCTGCCATTGCCCGCCTTGTATGGGAAGCCGGGATTCCCTATCGTGTCGGGCAGGGACTTCGTTGGCATGGGTGGCGATACAATTTGCCGGTGTTTCAATCCCGAAAGTTGCCTGAAAAAAACGAACTGGATTATAATTTAGAGTTATTAAAAAAATGGTTTCCCCTGCCCCTCAGGCAGGAAATCTCGTTTCCCTTTGAGCTTCCATCTCAAGCACAGGCTCGCGTGAATGCCTTTCTGGAAAGCCATAACCTTCAGAAATTCGTGATTATTCATCCGGGCAGTGGGGGCTCCGCCATTGATGTTTCACCCGAGATCCTCGGGCAATTAATTAAGACCTATCCATTTCCCGGCAAAGTCCTCCTGACAGGTGGGCCGGGTGAAGTAGAATTGGTAAAACAGGTGAATGCCATCTCCGGCAATCAGGCATTGGAGGTAGCCGGTATATTTTCCTTACCTGAATTAATGGCTTTGATTCAACGCTGCGAATTTTTTATGGGCAATAGTACGGGGCCATTGCATCTGGCGCGTGCATTCGGTCGGCCTGTATTAGGTTTTTACAGTACATTCCCGGCATGTCATCCCATTCGTTGGGGGCCTTATGGCGTAGAGGAAGCCCAGACTTTTTTACCGGAACCGGAGCATTTTGAAGCCTTTGAAAAGGATAAAAAAAGGAGTCAGCAACACATGGCGAAGGTCAGGTTGGCAGATGTTATCGCCCGTCTGGATAGGCTTCAGGTTGGCATCTAACCCTTATTTGGTCAGGCCGGAATATTTCCCTACTTTTGTGCTTCATTTCCCGGAGAGGTGTCCGAGTGGTTGAAGGAGCACGCCTGGAAAGTGTGTATAGGTCAAAAGCCTATCGAGGGTTCGAATCCCTCCCTCTCCGCATAACAACATTGAAGCCAAACGAGTATGATTTCATACTCGTTTTTTATTATGTGCGAAGCCTCCTGAAACCTTGCGCGATAATGGGTTTCAGTCTGCGAAAGGTATTTCAACTCCGTTTTTTATTTTTATGGTATCAGTATCAATACGGATTGTATCGCATGAGGGTATTCAATCTAAATTGTATTTATTTTTCAATAATGGAAAAAAATTGAACTTTTGATCTTGATTAGTGGAAAAAAATATGTTAATTTTCGATAGAATCCGATGAATAATGGAAAAAAATATGTCCTTTCACCTTCAGGAGGTTATCTGTAGCTCTCAAGATCCTAAGGTTTCCAAACAAATTCGAAAACTTCTCAAAGCCGGTCTTATTCGAAAGATTGCGCCACGGATTTATTCCTCTAATCTTCAGGAACCAATAGAAGATATTATAAAGCGAAATATTTTTCAAATTTTAGGACAACTGTATCCAGGTACTTTAATGAGCCACCGTTCCGCTCTTGAATTTCAGCCTACTAAAACAGGGCAAGTATTTATTACAAGCAGCTACACAAAAAAAATTAGTCTTCCGGGAATCACACTGCAATTTTTGAAAGGACCTCTGCCAATAGAAGGCGACCATAATTTTTTTGGTGAATTGTATGTTTCTCAAAGAGCCCGTGCTTTTTTAGAGAATTTGGAGCCTTCCAGAAATTCAGGCTCTGCCTCAAAATGTTTGAGTTTAGTCGAAATTGAGGGGTATTTGGAGCAAATCGTCAGAATTCATGGCGAGGATGAAATTAATAGGCTCAGAGATCAAGCCAGAATCATTTCTGAGCATTTGAATATGCCCAAAGAATTTGAAAAATTGAATCGAATCATAAGTGCCTTGTTGAATACAAAGCCCTCTCAAATTCTAAGTTCACCAATCGCCATCGCCAGAGCCTTTGGAAACCCTTACGATCCGGCAAGATTGCAATTATTTGAAACCTTATTCCGAGAATTGAAAAGAAAGGAATTTCCTTATCGAGAGGAAAAAAATATTACACCTACCGCCTTTCGAAATTTTGCCTTTTTTGAAAGCTACTTTTCCAATTACATTGAAGGAACTGTATTTGAAATTGATGAGGCCAAAAAGATCATTCAGACGAATCAGCCACTTCCTGCACGACATGATGATAGCCATGATGTATTAGGAACCTATCACATTACTTCAAATAAAAACGAAATGCAGGTCACGCCATCAACACCTGATGAATTACTAAGAATTATTTCGTATCGTCATTCTATTTTATTGCGCTCAAGGCTGGATAAAAGTCCGGGTTTATTTAAAAATAAAAATAACTTTGCCGGAAGTACTGCTTTTGTGGATTTTAATTTGGTTAAGGGTACCTTAATCCAAAGTTTTGAATTCTATAGGTTACTTGAACATCCTTTCGCAAAGGCTGCCTATATTATGTTTGTCATAAGTGAAGTACATCCCTTTCTGGATGGGAATGGTCGTATTGCTCGTTTAATGATGAATGCTGAACTAGTGAAAGCTAAGCAATCTAAGATAATAATACCAACAGTATATCGTGGAGACTACTTAGGGGCCTTGAAACAACTTACCAAACAAAGTAAATGTGAGGGTTATCTTAATATGTTAGAGCGGGCGCATATATTTAGTGCCAATATACATGATGACGATTTGAACGAAATGCAGGCATATCTGACATCCTGTGATGCGTTTATGGAGGAATCCGATGCCATATTAAAAATAGTACCAAGACCCTGGAAAGGAGAAGATATATGAAACGAATGCTTGTTTAATACTCCTTGCCTCCAGCTATTGGGCCTTTTTGTGCAATTTTTTTCGGCTCTTCGCATTATTTAGTGGGTAATTTCATTTTATGTAATTAAGGTATTCTTTGAATTCCCTGCCCGGCCGTACTTCGTCCAGGCTCAGCACATGTTTCGATAGGCTCCCCACTTCTTTCGTAATGATGTTAAAGATAAACCAGACTGTGGGTGGGGACTACTCAGTAACCGGGCTGTTAAACCTAATATAGTCAGGTTTAACGGATATTCCAGTTAGGAATAGAGAGATTGTGTCAAATAAGTACTTTAATAGTTAATGATAAATTTTTCCACCATAAAAATAGTCCTTGAATACAATTTAAAATGTGAAGAGCCTTTTTTCTTTAGATGGGTTTCTTCTAAAAATTACATTATATCAACCATAGATATAACTCCTGTTTGGATATCCTTAAGCCCTTTACTTTGATTTCCTTGTGAATAGAAGGAGGGCTTAATATTAGCCAAACTGTAAAACTATCTTTTACTAGAATTGGAAGTTAAGACCTAATTTGGGGGAAGAGAATTCTCTAAATTTTTGTATCCTCATTTCTTCTTAATTTTACTTCACAATCCATTTTTTCATATGCTCAAAAAAATAGGAATATTCTTATCCCTTGCTCTCCTTATTATTCTCGGTCTCGCCGGCTCTGCCCTATATCTTGTCTCCTCTCAACAAGACAAAATTGTTCAGGAAGCCTTACAACATTTCAATGAGGATTTTAAAGGAAAGCTTACTCTTAAGGATAGCCACATAGAATTGTTTACAAATTTTCCTTACATCTCTGTGGATTTGGAAGAATTGAGTATTTATGAATATAAAGAAACCAATCCTAAAAACCGGATATTATTTGTTCAGGATGCCAATATCGGATTTGATTTATGGGATATCCTGAATGGAAACTATTTGGTCAAAGCAATCAAGCTTCAAAAAGGTGAAATTCGCCTGGTTCAGCATACGAATGGGGAGTTTAATATTGCACGTGCCCTGCAATCCGATAAACCTGTCGATTCCTTAGCAGAAGAATTTCATCTGGATATTCGATCTATTGAGCTGGAATCGGTTGATATTTCTAAGCTTAATGAGGAAAACAATCTTTTGCTGGACATTTATGTAAACCAGGCCAAATCCAAGTATAAAACCACAGACAAAAATTTAGAGGTTTCTTTGGATAGTAAATTTGAATTTTCCCTAATAAAGGATGGCGATACGACTTTCCTTAAGCACAAACATTTTGAAGTCAATACAGCCCTCAATATTGATAAGGTAAATAACCTTTTAACCATATCACCGACCGAAATTTTACTTGAAGGGGCGAGTTTTAATTTTGTGGGTAATGTAGAACTGACCGATGCAATGCCGGTGAATTTAAGAATCAGTGGCAATAAACCGGATTTTAATTTGTTTATGGCTATGGCACCGGACGGCCTCAATGAGATTCTTAAACAATTTGATAATAAAGGAAGAATTTATTTTGATGTGCATGTGAAGGGCAAAACCGGAATGGGGGAAAATCCTTTTATTACAGCGGCATTTGGTTGTGAAAAAGGATATTTCGATAATCCGGATACAGGTAAAAAATTAGATGAGATTGGATTTCGGGGCATTTTCACAAATGGGAAGTTGAGAAAACCGGAAACCATGTATTTTGAATTAGAGAACTTCTCCGCTAAACCTGAGGCAGGAGTATTTAGCGGGCGCCTATCGGTTCGAAATTTTTCAAGTCCGGAAATTGATATGCGTCTTGTCTCAGATTTTGATTTGGATTTTCTTTCCCGATTTTTAAATACGAAAGAATTAAAAGGTCTTTCGGGACGGGTAAAGCTTACCATGAATTTTAGGGATATCATTGACTTAGAACATCCGGAAAGAAGTATTGAACGCTTAAATGAGTCTTATGCAAGTCAATTAGATATTGAAAATTTAAAATTTGCCTCGGATTATTTTCATTTGCCTTTAGAAGACTTGGACCTGAAGATACATTCCACAGGGCATGAAGCGATAATTGATTATTGTAAATTAAAAGTTGGAAAAAGTGATCTTTCTATTTCAGGACGAATTAGCGATTTGCCTGCCATTTTACATCATACCGATATTCCTGTTATAACAGATTTAAAAGTTACTTCTTCTTTATTGGATTTGGAGGAGTTAAGTCAAAGCAAAGGAAAACCGGACGGAATACATGAACAAGTCAAAAATCTAGAGTTAATCACTCAACTGGATTGTTCTGCCCGTTCAATTACAGAATCTCCCGTTTTGCCGGTAGGCTCATTTCATATCAGGAGATTAAATGGTGCATTCAAACATTATCCCCATACTTTACACGACTGGCATGCGCTGATTAAAATAGATACCCATCAATTGGCAATTCAGGATTTTTCCGGAATGCTGGATAAGTCTGACTTTCATTTGAACGCAAGGATTCAAAATTATGCCTTGTGGTTTAAAGATTATAAAGTTGGCGATACTAAAGTTGATGTAGATGTTACTTCGAAATTAATTCAGTTTCACGACTTGTTTAGTTATAAAGGCGAGAATCATGTTCCTGAAGAATATCGTCACGAAGAAATTAGAGGCTTTCATTTTCATGTAGGTGGGGATTTACATTTTCGGGATTCTTTACATTCTACTGATGCTGTTATTACAGCTTTAGAAGGGAAATTTAAAGCACATCCTTTGAAGTTGGAAAAATTTTCCGGAAGGATAAAAATTAGTCCGGAATTATTTACCCTTCAACAATTATCCGGGAAAATGGGTCATTCAGATTTGATGGTTAGTATGCAATATCATCTTAAAGGGAATTCTGAAAAACAGCCACATGAACTGAGTTTAACCTCCACCCATTTGGATTTAAATGAATTATTGAATTATACATCCTCTGCCCCATCAGGAAATGCAACGGGTTCCAATCATGATTCTGTTTTGAGTTTATATGACTTTGAATTTCCGGATTTAAAAATACATTTAGATTTAAAGAAATTTAATTATGCTAATTACGTGCTTCAAAATGTCAAAGCGGGCATACGCATGCAATCCAATCACATGATTTATTTTGATACTTGTCAAATGGGGCTGGCAGGCGGACAGGTTAATTTGACCGGTTACTTCAGTGGAAAGGATAAACTCAATATATATTTTAATCCGGTTATTCAGTTGACTCGAGTCGATCTGGATAAGCTTTTGTTGAAATTTGATAATTTTGGTCAGGACCATGTGGTATCTGAGAATTTACATGGTAAGATATCGGGTAGAGTATCCGGAAAAATTCACATGCATGCAGATTTTGTTCCTAAAATAGACGACTCGGATTTAACGATTGAGATGCTGGTTGATCATGGCCGTCTGGAGAATTATGCACCTATGCTGGCGTTGAAAGATTATTTTCAGGAGAGCAAATTAAATTCAGTTTCTTTTGATACCCTTCGAAATACGTTTAAATTGAAACGCGGCATTTTAGAGATTCCATTAATGACGATTCAGTCTAATCTAGGCTTTATGGAAATATCGGGTAAGCAGAAAATTCAGGATAAAATGGATATGGATTATAAAGTTGGGGTCCCATGGAAAATAATCACCCAAGCGGCAAAGTATAAATTGTTTGGCAATAAGGCGAATTCAGACACGACGGGTAATTCAGAAATTGTGTCTCGCGAGGATAATGCAAAAATGTTGTATTTGAATATTTCAGGGGATCCGGAGAATTATAAAATGTCTTTGGCAAGCAGACAGAAGTAGAATTCTGAAGGAAGTTGAATTAGATGGCTTTGGATGGTCATCCTATTCCAAAGGCCTCGTATCGAGAAAAGACGGGCACCTCACGCCTTCCTTCCCGGGGTATGTCTCGATAAGGCTATTATAACATACTTTAGGTTACACATGGCTTGTCGCCTTCCTCGACATGACCACGGGGGGGCAGTCTTTCGTGCATTTTACCAGCATTAAAGTCATTCAAAATAATGGTTCAGATTAATAACGAGAGATAGTCATTTCGAGGA
>CANHCC010000118.1 GCA_947459115.1 Bacteroidota bacterium
CAGAAATATGCTTTGTTAATGTTTATTGGCGTGGTAGTCTTATTGGGCTACGCCATATTCGGATAAGAATCAAAATAAAAATGAGAAAGGGTGGCGGTGAGTCACCCTTTTTTGTTGGTAATAAATGTCAGGTAAGTTACTTACCCCCAGTCCGGTAAGTTACTTACCCCTAATCCGGTAAGTTACTTACCCCCAGTCCGGTAAGCTGCTTACCCCCAGTCCGGTAAGCTGCTTACCCCTACCAGGTAAGCTGCTTACCCCCAATCCCGGTAAGTTACTTACCCCCAGTCCGGTAAGCTGCTTACCCCAACTTATTAAAATATAATTTTATACGCACCTATGAACAACCCCGAACTCTACGCACAAGCCCCTCCCTATTGCCATTACTATTTCGACCTCATCCAGACTGATAACCTGATGGAAGAATTGCAACAAAACAAAGCCCTCGTCCTGGATACCCTGGCCGCTTTTTCAGAAGCACAGGCTGAAATAGCCTACGCCCCGGGGAAGTGGACCGTTAAGGAAGTTTTCAGACATCTAATGGAAACAGAAAGAATCCTGGCCTACAGGGCACTGCGTTTCTCCAGAATGGACCCAACGCCTCTGCCCGGTTTCGAGGAAGATGCGTATATCCTTCAGGCTAAAGAAATGAAATATGACCTGGCTGATTTGACTTTAGAATTTAAGGCCATAAGAGATAGTTCCATTCAGTTATTCAAACCCATGACAGAAGACATGATGAACTTTCCAGGCCTCGCCAATCAGGTTTCCTATACACCAAAAACACTGGGCTTCATGATTATTGGCCATGCCATTCATCATTGCAATATTCTCAAGACCCGATATCTTAAATAAACAAGATGCCATCCTGATTTTAGTAAATTTATTTATAATATTAGGGTAAATCCTCTAATCCATAAAATATATAATTCGCCAAAAGTATCTTTTTTTGACACTTTTGGCGAATTATAAATTAGGAATGCAAGCCTAATACAATACCTGTTCAAACTCGAGCCTATGCAGACATTGCATTCTTATGCCTTGCATAATGGCTCTCCAGCATCTCCTTCAATTCATTCATTCGAACCTTGCGGTGCAAGATCCCATTTAAGGCTACAGACACATGCCCCGTTTCTTCGGATACTATTACGACCAGGGCATCTGAAGATTCTGAAATCCCGATACTTGCCCGATGTCTCATCCCTAACTCCGCGGGAATGTGAGGATTATCTGTCACGGGTAAAACGCACCGAGCCGCAACTATCCGATTGCCATGAATTATCATAGCGCCATCATGTAGAGGACTATTCTTGTGAAAGATCGACATAATCAGGCGTTCGTTTAGCTCGGCATTAATCACATCCCCGGTGGACTGCAATATCTTCATCTCAGAGGAGCCGGTAAAAACCAAGATTGCACCGGTCTTGGTTTCCGACATACGCATGACGGCCTCCAAAACATCATTAAAGTTGATCATCATTCCGGAATCTGTAGATAACTGCACCCTCAAACGATCTAAAAAAGTATTCTTTCCAATAATGAGTAAGAACCGCCGAATCTCCGGTGCAAAGAGAATCACCAGGGCGATGGTACCGGCACTGAGGAATTGATCTAACACGGTCTTAAGCAGATTCAACCCCAACAGACCTACAATTTTCCAGAGCATAAAAATCCCCGCAATGGCAGAGATGATGCGAATAGCCAAAGAGCCCTTCAACAAATTATACAAGCCGTAAATCAAAAATGTCACAGCCAGTATATCTACCAGATCTACCAGCCGGAATTTCAGGAACCCAATCTGAAAAATTTCCATCCCTCAAAAATACAAAGGATTCCTCAGCCGGGTTTAATTTCGAATATCCAGAAAATGTAAAACAGCCCGGGCATTCAGTCCAAACTTCTCTGCAGAAATCACTATCTGCTCGGGTCCTATAAAGGCGATGCCCTCGGTCTGCCCCAGCTGTAGAGCATTCCCAAGTTTGATGGCTCTCACAGCCCCTTTTAAAATGTCCCGTCCTACCTGCCCCTCTATGATCCATAGCCACACATCACCGGGAATTTTATTTTCATAGCCCAATAACAGGAGTCTTCCTTTTCCCGGGATATCTTCCCGGAAAACAGCATCGGTAATCAAATATCCATTAGGTAAAGAATCTAACACGCAGGCAATCTGTACAGGAGCTTCCTTTAAATGAGCCAGCTTCAGGGACAAGGTCTTCCAGGATTTTGTCAATAAAAACAAGGAATCCTGCATATATACCATCGCCTCACAATCCCTGTCGTGGGTTTTCTCCTCACCTACTCCGTACATCTCATCGGGCCAGCGAAAGCGGTACTCCGCCGAGGGGATTAACACACTGTCGTTTTTAGTTGGCTTGGTGCAAGCATATACTTTTAAATCGGTTCGTTTTCCTAGGTTATTACCGGTATCAGCGATATAGAGTCTTTCGCCGGAAATCATGCCGGCTTCCCAGTCCTTGTTTAATGCCTGATGAATTTTAACCGTTCGAATGACTTTTCCTGAGAGGGTATCCAAAAGATAAATTTCAGGCTTTCCTCCGGAGTCATTGAAGGTCCAAATACCTTCTTCTGTAACCATCAGCCCGGAGGTTTCAGATACCTCTGTTGCCAATGTCAAAGGGCGTCTAGACCAACGCGGAGATTCTGTTTGTGCGGAAAGCGAGGCGCCCAAAAAGAGGCTGAAAATGCCACACAAACCCTGTATAAGACATGGCCTTACGAGCATTATCCTGGATTTTACTTTCAGGCGTAGAGGCGCAACCACAACAGGCATAATTCTGCAGTGGCCAAAAGTAAAATCAGGCCGGCGGGCATAAATTTTCCTTCCTTTTTTGACAGGCGAAGGATGGAGAACACCAATAAAAAAACGGAAGTGAAAATAAGAAGCCCTGCAGAGGCATTGGCATATTCGGGATGTACATCCAGTCCATAGATGCCCAATGCCAGCAAACCTGCCGAAATCGTTGACGCAATCAGAGAGGCCAGACTCCCTTTCTTGAGCCAGCCTATCATGCCTCCGGTGAAGACCAGGCTGAAAAATATATTCGTAAAAACGGTTAAAAACACGATGTAAAGTTAATCAATCCGAACGGAACCCACAGGCATGTTTTTCCTCAGGAGCGTTTTACCGGACTGAACAAAGCCTTTGGCTTGAAAGGTCGTATTTGCCCAATATTGAAACCCATTTTTCCGGCAAGTCCTTAAGGCCTTTAGATTGCCGGCATACACCTGAATTCTTTGAGGATGAGGCTTAAGTGCCTGAAGCAATCGGAATGAACCCCGGCGTTTACGAAAGTTTGGTTTTATCCAGAGTTTATCAATGGCGCTATAATTTCGAAAAAGCGTAAACTTTAAATATCCAATTGGAAAATTACCGACACAGAGAAAATAATATCCCTTTCGCCGATGGTGAACACCGCGCAACCACTCGGACAGGTTATATTCTTTTTGCATCCAGGCCTGTAAGACACTTTTGGGCGTTACGCCATGATATTGAAGCGCATACGCCATTTTAGCCTGAACCAGAAATCGGAATAGATTCCCTGCCTTAATCCTGGAAAGTATCCGAAGCATAGATTAAAATTCGCAAAAATTTTTCCTTCCCATAAAATCAGGCTAAATTCGCGTATCAGAACACTTCCTTTATGAGCATATTAGTCAATAAGAATTCCAAAGTATTGGTGCAAGGTTTCACCGGGAGCGAAGGTAGTTTCCACGCTTCTCAGATGATTGAATACGGCACACAGGTTGTTGGTGGCGTTACGCCCGGGAAAGGTGGAAGCACGCATTTAGACCGTCCCGTATTTAATACCGTTGAAGATGCCGTAAAAGCAACCGGCGCCAATGTATCCATCATTTTCGTGCCCCCTGCATTTGCAGCGGATGCGATTATGGAAGCGGCTGATGCCGGGGTGCAGTTGATTGTGACCATTACAGAAGGCATTCCTGTTAAAGACATGGTGTATGCCAAACAATATATCACGGAAAGAGGAGTTCGTATGATCGGGCCCAACTGTCCGGGCATTATTACCCCAGGGGAAGCAAAAATTGGTATTATGCCGGGCTTCATTCACAACCCTGGCAGAATCGGTATCCTGAGCCGTTCCGGTACTTTGACTTACGAAGCCGTGGATCAGGTTACCAAGCAGGGCATGGGTCAGTCCACCTGTGTAGGCATCGGAGGCGATCCGGTGATTGGGTCCACCCATCTTGATATTGTGAAGTTGTTCAACGAAGATCCCAATACAGATGGCATCATTATGATTGGAGAAATTGGCGGTACCAACGAGGAAATTGCAGCGGAGTGGATTAAAGACCATTGCAAGAAACCTGTCGTTGGCTTCATCGCCGGACAAACAGCCCCTCCGGGTCGTCGCATGGGTCATGCCGGTGCGATCATTGCCGGGGGCAGTGGTACCGCTGCTGAAAAAATGCGGGTGATGGAAGCCTGTGGCATTACCGTTGTTAAAAGTCCTGCAGATATTGGGGAAACGATGGCTCAGCTGTTGAATAAGGTAAAAGCCTAAACTCATTTACAGAACTTATAAAGAAAATGCCTCCTGCAAGGGAGGCATTTTTCGTTGTGGCTTGGTGCAAGCATCCGCTTGGTGCAAGCATCCGCTTGGTGCAAGCATCCGCTTGGTGCAAGCATCCGCTTGGTGCAAGCATCCGCTTGGTGCAAGCCCCCGCAGCGGACTGGTGACAGGGAGCCTATACAAATGATGACTATGTATTATATATGAACAAAACCCGGCTTACAGGCGAATAGCGTTTTTTGGGAGATGGAGGTGAAACAAGAACCGCCTTGCAACAAAAAAATATAACAAAAGTATATTTTTCACGCCCATAAATCCCCCATAGCACTATCCTAACACGTCTCTAAGAAATAATAGACTTACCCCGATAGAGGCATAATTCATTTTGAGCGTTACAGCTGAAGAATAGAATATTGATAGCAGATTTAAATTTTTCCGAAGGGAATATCAAAATCTGAAGGATACTTTACCGGGCATGGGAATTCAAAATGAGTCTTCCGGAAAAAATTCCGGAAGAGGATTGAGCACGCCAAAAATAAACACCCGTTGCCGGTTGTTCCCCTTTCCATACCTCCCCATTTTTATAACTACCCGAATGAATGATTTTACCTGACACATCCTGCACAGATACATAAAACGCCTCCTCCTGATTACTCATAAAAGTGAGGGGATGAGAGCCATTGCTAATGGATGGGAACCAATAGGTCATTGGTATTGAACTCGATGGAGCATTGCCAACCGGCAGCGTTCCTACATTAATATTATCCAAATAAATCGCCTGTCCAAATCGACCAATGTTACGAAAGGCAATCAACAAATCCGTAGAATTAGAATATGGAGACAAATCGATACTATCCTGTTTCCATTGTGACGCCGCAGGAATAAAAAGGGTATTCTGAAGACTCGGTGCAGTGGCTAAATCGCTTCCCCCTTTTCGCCAAAGGGAAGAAAAAGTTTGCCCACAATCCGTGGAGACAAGCACTTCGAGGGAATCACTGTAAGCCGAACTATATTCTGCATAAGCATAATCAAAATGTAAGGAAGTTCCCGGAGGCTGCTGGCTCAAATCTACACGAACCCGAATATCATCCTGACTCCCCCGGCTATCAAATCCAAAGTTATCAAACACAGCAGACTGAGCAGAGACCCCATATGCACCTACCTGAGTCGAAACACTCCATGCCCCGCCATTATCCGGGTTTTCAATCCACCAACTCGCAGCAGGAAATGCAGTTTCAAAGCCTTCCGCCAAATATCCTAACTGCTGATAAGCAGACACCGTTACCCATAAGGAGTCCGTATCGGTCTGACCTAAGGAATTGGTAACAGTTAAAATAGCCGGATAATTACCAGGGTTGGAATAGTAAACCACAGGATTCCTGGAATTAGAAGTTGAGGGAGAACCTCCCGGAAAAGACCATTGCCACAAAGCGCCTTGATGATTTAACAAAGAGTAATCCTCAAAGTAAAACGAATCCGGCACACAGTTTTGAACGAGGGACAACTTATCAACCTGTGCGTACGCAACCGGGAATACAGGTGTGCTTTGAAATGAATTCTCCCAAATACCTCTGCCATAGGTGGACAATCGAATTTTACTATCCCGATAAAAGGGGCGTAGATATAAACTATTCAGATAAATCGGCAGACCCGTGGTATCTGCTACCCAATCCGGCATAGTCAAATCCCGATAGAATACCATTTGATTGGTGGCACAATAAACCCCACCGCCTGTAGCACCAATATTTAAGATACTTCTGACTTCCTGTTGATCCAGAGTAGGCGTAGTCCAATTTATCCAGGTGTTACCGCCATCCGTGCTGCGAAATACACTATTCCCATTGCCACCGCGGGGATAAGCCAAATACAAGGAATCGGAAGAAATGGGGGATAAAGAAATCATCATCACGCTACTATTTCCGGGAGGAATAGGCAACTGAAACCAGGTGGTGCCCGCATTTGTGGTTTTCCATAGATCTCCATTCATGCCACTTGCCGGTCTTTGGACAATATACATCACAGCGGGATGAGCACGACTTATCTCAATATAACTCAAGGCAGCAGTTGAGTCACTGCCAAATGTATGCATAACCTGATACGAACTCCCCCCATCTGTAGAACGATACAAGCGATGTCTGTTCCCTATCCAAACATCCTGATAACAATCCGGATTAAATTTCATTTCTGAAGATTCGCAGGCCACATAACTCTCATTAGGCCACCGGGAAATAGAGAACCTTTGAATGGGCGAACCAATCGTAGCAGGTAAAATAGCGCCTCCTATGTCAGAGGAATAAACCTTCCGATTTTCTCCGGGATTTACATACCCGGATGCAGGCTCAGCCCCGCCTAATTGGAGAAAATCTCCGGAATTATAATTTGAATGGTAGGCAATGGTTCCGTTATGATATAATCCTCCCACCATAACCTCATCATTCCAACCATGACCAAAACCCCAAAAATCCGAACCATGAATACCATCCATCTTTACCTGTAAATCCGTTGTAAAAAAATCATTGGAGAAATAAATCCCCCCATCGGTTGTGATCCAACTCCCCCCATTTCCCGGGCGAAAATCTTGCATATCTACATGCATGGATAAAGGACCTCCGGAATATCCGGCAACAGAAGAGAAGGTACTGCCACCGTCATCACTACGCCATAGATTCAATCCCCCAATCAATAGGCGATCTGCATTCTGATCATCCACCATTAAGGCACAATTATAAAACCCCTGATGGTAGGTCCAGCCTGGATTTCCATAAGCGAGGTTAGGATGACTATTTGTATAAGGCCCGCCGACAGGACCATTGGGCAACATCCAGGTTTGCCCTCCATCTGTACTTTTATAAAGGCCAATATACCCAAAGTCATTTGCCTTTGAATCTCCAATCAAATAGGCATACACTCTCAAAGAATCCGCCGGTGTCACAGCCAGGCGCGCGCCTCCGTCATACCGAACTGGGTCAGAGGACTGATACCATCCAACTGTTTGCAGAGTAAAGGTCGTTCCGGTATCCTGACTTGTCCAGAATTCGCACATCTGAGAACCGGGATTACTTTTAAGCAGATAAAGAACATGACTGGAAAATGGTCTGAGTTTAATATCCCAGCAGGGATCTGAAAAGATAAGTGTCCAGGTTGAGCCTCCATCTGATGATCGAATCAATCCTTGATTGGTGGCAAGAATAATCAGATTCCCGTTGTTCGGATGAATGAATATCTCATTCACACCCAAATTAGACTGGGAATAAGCAACTGACCAGGTGGATCCGGTATCCGAACTCATCACTAAAACATCTCCACTACCTGCAAAAACCCTGGAAGGATTGGCAGGATCAATCGCAATAGCAGTGATACCATTATACAATAAAATAGATGCTGTGGTTAAAGACCAGGTCTGTCCGGTATCCAGGGATCTATATACTTCACCGGGCTCCGTTCCACAAAACAAGACAGAAGGCATCGAGGCACATTGAGCAAAGGAATATACATTGGTTTGGGAGGCAATGCGACTCCCGGATTCATCCCACACACGAAAGGGCCCCGCAAGATTCCATGCCTGACTTTGAGTTTTATGATATGATACAGACGACTTGGTCTGCCCTACCGCAGGCTTAAGGTCTTTTCGGATATTACCCCTGCTGTCCATCCAGGGGGCATTATGATGTCTCCATATTTTATAATACTGGGTGTGATAATTCTTTTCAAAGGTATGCGCGGCATACCAGGTACGATATAAAGAATCTACCCGAAGGATATTAGGATTTTCCCCATACATTTCCTTTGCCCATTGTGGCAAAGATTGAATCTCCGTCTGGGATGGCCGCGCCAAAGGTTGTGCAACCGCGCGAACGCACATAAAAATCAAAAG
>CANHCC010000119.1 GCA_947459115.1 Bacteroidota bacterium
ACATAATCCAACAACACGATGGTCTTTTCGCGCGAGTTCCAGAAGTCCGGCGCCAAAACCGGAGCGCGTATCATTTTTACCGAGTACGGGATATTTTTTCATGAGTTGAGCGGAAAATGAATTAATAATCGCCTAAAGTTTCTGTTAATTGAGCCAAGGCGCTTGCCAATTGTTCATCATTAGGAGCCACTCCATGCCATTTATGGGTGCCTTCCATAAAGTTCACGCCTTTGCCCATTTCGGTTTTCATCAGAATTAAAACAGGCTGACCCTTGCCACATAAATTTTTGGCTTCCGAGAGGGTAGTAACAATTTCCTCCAGGTTGTGGCCATCCATTTGTAGCACAATCCACCCAAAAGCCTCCCATTTTGCCCGAAGATTCCCCAAGGACATTACCTTGTCGGTTGGGCCATCTATCTGTTGCCCATTAACATCTATCGTGCTAATGAGATTATCTATTTTATGGTGGGCAGCAAATAAAGCGGCTTCCCAAATTTGACCTTCATTGATTTCACCATCTCCATGGAGGGAATAGACGATACCGGAGTCCTGGTCCAGTTTTTTTCCTAAAGCAACGCCGGCTGCAACCGACATTCCCTGACCTAAAGAACCTGAAGCCACTCTTACGCCCGGCAGACCTTCGTGTGTAGCGGGATGCCCCTGAAGCCTGGAGTTAATTTTCCGAAAAGTGCTTAGCTCAGAGATGGGAAAATAACCGCTTCTGGCCAACACACTATACCACAAAGGACTAATGTGTCCATTAGACAGAAAAAATAAATCCTCTCCTTTGCCTTCCATGGAAAAGGGCTGAGGCGTATGTTTCATAATCCTGAAATACAGGGCTGTTAAAAAATCGGTACAGCCTAAGGAGCCACCAGGATGCCCGGAATTAACCGCATGAACCATGCGCAAAATATCCCGGCGAACCTGAGTAGAAATAGATTGGAGTTCTTCTATGGTTTTCACAAATTCAGGAAAAATACTAGGCACAAAGGTAGATAAAACAAGAAGATTAATAGAGTCGCCTTGATAAATCCTGTTAAGAAATAAAGAGGGGAATTAAGTGTTGCACAGAAATTCTAAGCGCGATTACCAGAGCCCTGTGAAGTCGGGGTGGCAGGATTCGAACCTACGACCTCTTCGTCCCGAACGAAGCGCGCTACCGGGCTGCGCTACACCCCGATGATTTTAAAAAACAAAACTAATTACTAATTGAAACAGAGTCAATCCCTATACTTTCACCAGTTTGTCAAAACGCTTAGATGGGGCGTCTGCCCACAATTCTTCCAGGCCATAAAACTGTCGGTTGTCTCTCAGAAAAACATGCGCGACAACATTAACATAATCCAACAATACCCATTGCCCGGCTTTATAGCCCTCTGCATGCCAGGGTTTTTCGTTGATTTTTTCTCGCGTCAATCTTTCTATGGAATCTGCAATGGCTTGAACATGCGTATCAGAGGTCGCTGTACAAATCACAAAGAAATCTGTAACCGCACCTTTAATCTCTCTCAGATCTAATTGCACAATGTCTTCAGCCTTTTTATCCTGCATGCCCGCCACTATCAGTTTGGCAAGTTTCTCAGAGTCTATATTTAATTTTTTTCTCACCATATCGTATCTTTCGCAAAGTTACGGAAAAATGAAGCAGCCTTCAGCCTTATTCCTCGGCAATACCAGAATGGAGTTCGAATCTTTGGACTCTACCAACCGGTATGCCCGCTCTATTTTAGATTCCGGTACACCCGAAGGAACCTTAATTCTTGCCCATAATCAAACTGCCGGAAAAGGCCTTGCATCAAATACCTGGTATGCACAGCCCCATAAAAATCTGAGTTTTAGTCTTATTCTTTATCCCAGGCATTTGCCAGGAAATCAAATTTTTCTGTTGACTTGCATGGTCTCCCTTGCCATGGTCAAAACTGTCAAAAATTTTTTTCCGGAAATACCGGTACAGATTAAGTGGCCCAATGATATTTTAATAAATGGTAAGAAAATCTGTGGCATCTTGATTGAAAATACGTGGAAATCCAATCAGCTGCATACCTCCATTATCGGCATTGGCGTGAATCTGAATACCACGGAATTTCCGGAAGAACTTCAGGCTAAAGCCTCTTCTCTGTTTTTGGAAACAAGTCAGGAGACGGATTCCAACGCATTTATAAATGTCTTTTGTTCCATTCTGGAAGCGCTGTATCTTCAGAATCGTAACAATCCTCGGAGTGATTTGAAACAACACTATTTGGGTGCTTTGTGGAAATATCAGGAATGGAGCCGTTTTGAGTGGGATGGGGCGATACAGGATGGCATGATTATCGGTGTGGATACAGGAGGTAAACTCGCAATTCAAACCCGGGAAAATGCTGTCAAATACTTTGATTTGAAAGAAATCGTTTACCACTGAGTATAAACATTATGCTGCTAATAGACGCTGGTAATACTGCCATCAAATATCGTAGGGTGGTAAACGGAGAACTTAAGAAGGAATGGATTTTCCTCCCGGAGGGGGAGGGGAAACCAAATGACGACAACCTGACATTTACAGATGAAGAGGTCTGGATATCCAGTGTGCGAGGGAAGGATATTCCCTTGCCCCCCGGCAGCAACATACAATGGGTGGGGCCACATCTTCACTTGCCTTTCGAAATTTCCGATACGCTCAAAAATAGCCTGGGTGCCGATCGTTTATGTGTCTATGCAGCACTAACAGAACTTTGTCCATTGGAGGCCGTCGCGTGCGCCATTACCTTAGGGACGGCCATTACCTACAATGTGATGACACCCGGTCATCGAGCCATTGGAGGCGCCATCAGCCCGGGTCCCGCCATGCGTTTTAATAGCTTGCACCAAGCCACACGACAATTGCCTCTGACTTATGCTAATGAGGCCTTTGATTTTCCTGCAGAGACAACATCACAGGCCATTTGTGCCGGGGTGATGCAAGGCATTACGCATGAATTGAATGGCTTTGCAGATCAGATTTGTCAGCAGTTTTCGCCGGATACCACATTCTTCCTTTGTGGTGGTTTTGCCTCAGACTTTGAAAATCAGTTTAAAAAGCGGAATTTTGTTTTTCCTGATCTGGTATTGAAAGGTCTTTACCGGCTCGCGTTATTGAACCGGAATGTTTAAACAAATCTGTATCCTCCTGTGTGTTATTGCCTTCGTCCCGGCTTTTGCCCAGACGCTGACGAATAGTCCCTACTCTCGCTTTGGTGTTGGGGATATTCAAAATATCAATTCCGTCCGAAATCTGAGTATGGGTGGACTCCGTTACGGAACTTCGCATTCATACAGCATCAATACCGGAAATCCGGCCTCCTATCGTCGTCTGGCTTACAGTACTTTTGACATCTCCGGATTTAGTGATATTCAGGAATTACAAACCACAACCGCCACAAATCGCTTACACAGTGCCGGGCTCAATCAGTTTGCCTTTGCATTTCCTACACGGTTTCGGACCACCTTTGCTGTAGGCCTTAGTCCTTATTCTGCCGTGGGATATCGCTTTCAAAATGAATATACCGTTACCCTTGATACTCAGGTGGTGAATTACCTGGTGGCTTATAGTGCATCCGGCGGCTTAAATAATTTTTTTGGGGGAGCTGCTGTCAGTTTATGGAAAGGACTAGATATTGGGTTTAATGCCGGTTTTATTTTTGGTAGTTCCAATTATGTCTGGAATATGACCTTTTTGGAAAATCAAAGTTTAAACCCGGTTTCGTATCAAAGGAAGATCTATCAACAGGGGTTTAACCTCAATGTTGGTTTACAATACACCGATACGCTTAAGTTCGGTTCGGAAAAACAAGTAGTGGTTAAAGGAGGACTTGTCTATGACCGGGGTGCTAAACTCGCCTCCGAACAAGTCTTAATTTCCCGAAATCTGAATCCCAATAAATTTACGCCGGATACCTTGGGCGGTCCAACGAATTCTACTGTTCAAGTGCCACAGCGTTGGGGTATGGGGTTTGAATTCGAAAGGTATATTACGCCCGGTGCTCCCTTGAGTCAGGAGTCTTACTGGTCGCTTGGCGGTGATATTTCTGTTCAGGACTGGTCGGGCTATACCGCTTTGGGAAACAATCCCGGCTTAAGCAACTCTTATCGCCTGGCCGTAGGAGGAGAGTGGGTGCCTCGTCTGGTTTCTAAAATATATGTAGTTAAAATGGCTTATCGCCTTGGTGCCAATTATGAGAAAACTTATCTGGTGCTTAATGGAGAATCCATTCGACAAACAGGGGTAACCTTTGGTTTTGGCTTACCATTCGCCCGCACGGCTTCGAAGATTCATATTGGTGGTGAAATCGGACGCAGAGGAACAACCAGCCAAAATTTAATTGCTGAAAATTATTACCGGATTAGAATTGGGTTGAGTCTTAACGAAAGATGGTTTACACGCTATCGGATAGATTAAGCGCCGGGAGATTCCTGCTTCTTTGCATTCTATTCTTAGGAAGCTTCTCCCTTTTTTCACAATCCCGGCCCGAGGTTTGTGATATTAGTAAAGATTCTGTTCTGAATCTTTGGTATAGAAACTACAAAATGAATTTTGTGAGAGGGGATAAGTGGAAGGCTGCGTCTCTGGGCATGCAAATATTAAAATATTGCCCCGAATGGAAACCTGATCTTTACAGAGAGACCGGGCTTTTGTATCAGGATATTCTGGATACCGCCCGTCAGGTTGAATTGAGATCTTTACTTCGGGACACTTTATATAGTTTGTATCAAAAAGCCGCTATTGTGACTGGAGACAGTAGCAGCTGGTATCTGGTAAGAGCAGCTGCAGCCCTAAGACACGAAGATCAAAGCGACAGCATCTTAGGCCTTATGCTGGAACCGGCAATTCGTTTAACACCGATGCGATGCCCGGTACAAATTATAGAAGATTACTTTCGTATTTGTGACTGGCAAACCCGAAGAGGAAAAATAGACACACCCCAACTTGAAAAAATTTATCAGGCGCTCAATGTTATTCTTGCAAGACAGTATGTTTTTAAAGATTCTTTGAAAGAAAAGGAACAGGTTCAAAAAGTCAAGAAAAATATGGCCTTAAGAATGGCTCGTTATCTTCCAGATACTACCACCCTGATGCAAGCGGCCGCCAATCTTCAATCGGAACAATACGATGATTGGTTAAAGGTCTACGCCAGCTTGTATGCCCGAAATGTCGAAAACCCGATGTTGATGAATCAGGTGCGCATGCAATTAATTAAGACGGGTAATGAGACCATTTGGGAATGCCGAAGATTATTACAATCCGAGTCAACCGATGCAATGGTATGGGAGCAATTAGGGGAAGCGGAAAATGATTCCTGGATGAAAGCCTGGTACTACCGACAGGTTGGGTTGGTAAACCTACAGTCAAATCAATTTTCGTTAGCATGGCAAAATTTTAAGAAGGCGAGCGATTTTGCACCGGAATGGGGCGGGGCTCAGGTAGCCATTGCGCGTTTGGCCATTCGCCTTATTCAGGAATGCCCGGGTGATGAAGCCACTTTAAAATCTTTAGCCTGCACTTATTTCAAACAGGCAGGAAAAAAGGATGTTCGTTTTCGTCGCCTTTCAGAACTGGAAATACCCGGGTTTAATGAAAGTACCTGTATGGCATGGCCTGTCAACGCTCAGGTGAGATTGAAGTGCGCCCCAGGCTTCGATTTTACGCTTCCCTAACCGTATGTCCACTCGTATTCTGCATATTCAAAAGTGTGCCGGGGTCGGAGGCGCAGAAAAACATCTTTCCCTTTTGCTGCCCGAGTTAGTCAAGGCCGGATATGAGGTACATTATTTAATTGCAGAGCCCCCAAACGCGGTAAAGCTCAACGATTCTTTTATTTCGTCCTTATTGGACAAAGGGGTTCATTGCCATAGGGTCCGATTGAAATCAGACCTGAGTCCAATTGGCTTGGGGATACTATTCAAAATCATCCGGAATCTCAAGCCAGATATTTTGCATACACATTTGATTCAGGGAGATTTATATGGGGCATTGTACAAAACGCTCTTCCCTAAAATGATTCTGGTTAGTACAAGACATGGGTATGATGAAGTTTACCAGGCTAAGTTTGATTTGAGTCCGGATCGGGTACATGATTATAAAAATATTTATTATTGGTTGTCTCGTTTTGCCGCCCATAAAAGTAGTGGCCTTATAGGCATAAGCCATGGTATTAGTCGCCTCTTGTCCGCAATCCTTATAGATTCATCGAAGGTCAAAACCATCTGGTATGGTTATGAATCCAGGAAGGTAATCCCTATTTCGGAGAAGCCTTCGTATTTGTATTATATCGGCCGTTTGATTCCTTTTAAGTATCCGGGAGATTTGATAAGCGCCTATGTGTTATATCGTCAGATGGGAGGATGCCTTCCATTGAAAATTGCCGGCTCCGGAGAGGATGAGGCGGGAATGAAAATCCAATTGCGTGCATCTGCCTATGAGGCTGATGTTGAATTTTTAGGGCGTATCCCTAACCCCGAAGCCTATTTATTTGAGGCTGCCTGTTTGTGTGTGTCTTCGCATTCAGAGGGGTTTGGGTTGGTGGCATTAGAGGCGATGAATGCTGGTCTTCCAATTCTGGCATATGATGTACCTGCCTTGAATGAAATAGTTGTGTCTGGAGAAACCGGAATTTTGTGTCCTAAGGGAGATGTAATAGCCTTCGCCAAAGGGATGTTAGCATTTGAAAAAGACGCAGGTATGCGCACCACTTTAGGGGCCGCCGGCAAACGCAGATTGGAAGAAATATTCACAATCTCAGAGATGGTGTCAAAGACTTCAAACTTATATGATAGCCTGGTTGGTAACTAACCGGGGGTTCGTTACCAACTCCATATCTTTGTAAAAGGCATGTGCGGAATAGCAGGATATTTTAGTCTAAACGGAGACCTCCCGGATTTTAAGGAAAAAACCTTGAAAACACTTTTGGCCAGAGGGCCGGAAGGACATGGGTATGTTTCAGATGGTAAGGTTGCCCTCCTGCATACCAGATTAGGTGTTATTTCTCCCGGAGTTGAAGGCCAACAACCTTTCTGTTCCTCAGATCAAAGGTATTGGTTGGTGTTAAATGGAGAAATTCTGAATTATGCGGAATTGAAAGACGCCTTATGGAAGCAAGGTGCCGTTTTTACGAGTCCAACAGATACGGAAGTACTTTTAATAGGACTTGTTCGGGAAGGCATAGGTTTTTTGAATAAGGTCAGAGGTTTTTTTGCCCTGGCTTGGTATGATAGCTTATTGCAGAGGTTGGTGTTGGCAAGAGATCATGCCGGTATTAAACCTTTATTTTGGGCAAAAGACAGTAGAGGTTTTTATTTCGCATCTCACAGTCAGGCTGTTTTATCTATGGGCTTTAAGCCCATACCTGATTTGGTATCTCTGTCTGCTTTTTTGGAGTTTCATTTTATTCCACCCGAAAGGAGCATGTGGGAAGGATTGCAGGCATTGCCGCCGGGATATTATCGGATTGTCAGTCCTGAGGGCAGTGTGGATGGACAATGGTTAAAGGAAGAAGAGGCTCAATCTTTCCTTAGAAAACGATCGGATTCATTTCTGAGCGTTTTTAAGACCTCTATTCAAAGGAATGTGGTGGCGGATGTGCCGCTTGGTATTTTCTTGAGTGGAGGATTGGATTCATCTTGCATCGCTGCCGGTGTCAAACATTTCACAGAAGAAAGCCCAAAGGTATTTACCTTAAAACAAAATAATACCTGGCTCGATGAATCGGAGAAAGCTCACGCTTTAGCAAAGCGTTATGGGTGGAATGCCATTTCGGTAGAGTTACAATCGGATACCGCCTTATCCTGGCTTGAACAAATGTCTGAGCCTGTTGGGGATCCTGCGGCAATTGGCTTATTTCGATTATCCCAGGTTGCAGCACAGGAGGTTAAAGTGGTTTTATCCGGAGATGGGGCAGATGAGTTATTTCATGGATATGCGAGGTATAAGGCCTGGAAAATGGCAGCGAACCTTAGAATACCTCGATTTCCTTTGTTCCAGATTGGAAACCGGGAAAGCAGCGTGTCAGATACTGTGAGAAAAGGGCTTCGCTTCCTGCATTTATTAATGCTGACAGAAGGAGAGCGATACCGATATTTATGTGGGTTCAGGCCCCGGGATGAAGTAAATGATTTGTTAAAGGATTATTCAGCTTATCACTTTCCGCCCCAATTTTCGATTCCGGCATCTTATGATTCTGTGAAAATTCGTCAGGTGGATTTGGCGTTTGTTCTCCCGGGTAATATGTTGCCCAAATCGGATTTGGCATCTATGCAGAATGGATTAGAATTAAGAGTCCCTTATCTGGATGAGGATTTGGTCCGGATGTCGATTCATTTGCCTAATTCCTTTAAAACCGACAAAGATTTGCTTAAGCAATATTGGAAGCAAGTGGAGGGTCAG
>CANHCC010000120.1 GCA_947459115.1 Bacteroidota bacterium
CTTCTATTTCCGGGGCCACATTGGTGGATTATTCACCCTCCGTTTTGTCTCAATCTGTTTATTTCAGAAGGCGGGTAAGCTCATTTTTATGTGTATCCTCATCCTCTCCAATAGAAATATTGGTGAATGTTGGAATTGGGAATAATACAATTGGCACTCAGCAGACGATTTGTTCAGGTACCACCCCCCAAGTTTTAACGGGAATGCTACCTTCAGGGGGCAATGGTAACTATTTATATCAATGGGAGAGCAGTTCGGATAATGTTCTTTGGAATTCAGTATCGGGAAGCACTTTACTTAATTTTCAGCCTACAAATCTATTATCAACGACTTATTTCAGGCGGGTTGTATCTTCCTTGCCCTGTCCTGGTAATACCTCTGTCAGTGTCAGAATCTGGGTTGAACCTACTCCAGGGAATAATATTATCTCATCGGCTCAGACTTTATGTCTTGGTCAGAACAGTGCATTGTTAACCGGTACACAGCCAAGTGGGGGCAACGGTCAGTATCAATATAGTTGGCAAAGTAGTTTGAATCAGGTTTTGTGGAATTCAATCACCGGAAATACTCAAGCCTCAATTGCACCGGGCATATTGTCTCAAACTACTTATTATAGGAGAGTGGTTCAAACGGGTGTATGTCCAGCTACAACTAGTAATTCTTTGGGTATTCAGATTTTCCCAACGATAAGTCAGAATAATATTGGCAGCTTTCAAACCATCTGTAGCGGAAGTATCCCCGGAATCATCACCGGTAGCACCCCTTCGGGTGGGGATAATATATTTGCCTATCAATGGGTCTCAAGTCTCAATCAACAACAATGGGTTGCAATCAATGGCGCTACCTCCATAAATCTTCAAAGTGTTGCACTTAATGTTATGACTTATTTCAGGCGGGTAGTTTATAGCAGTGCATGCGCTGATAGCAGTAACATTATCCGTATCTGGATAGAGCAACCACCCGCTCAGAATATGATCGGATCAGCACAGACCCTATGCAATGCGCAGGCCTTCTCCAGCCTTACAGGAACAGTGCCCACAGGAGGAAATAGTTTTTACAGCTATCAATGGCAAAGTTCTTCTGATAGTTTAATTTGGAATTCCGTGATAGGGGGGAGTGCGGCTACTCTAACCGGTAGCACCTTAACGAATTCGACTTATTATCGAAGGGTGGTTACTTCAGGTGTTTGCCCCTCTTCCACATCTTCAGGGGTATTAATTCGTGTATGGCCGGGAATAGGTCAAAATGTAATTTTATCCAATCAGACGATATGCAGAGGAAGTGTACCATTGCTAATCAGTGGTTCAATTCCTACTGGAGGGGATGGTCAATATCAGTTTACCTGGGTCAGTAGTATTGGGGTCTTAGGTCCCTGGACCCTTTTGCCGGGTGTAATTGGATCAGATTTTCAGCCTCCCGCCTTGTTGGATACCACTTATTACCGAAGAATTGTCAGGAGCGGTGGGGTTTGTTCAGATAGTAGTAGTTTGCTTGCCGTTTTTGTCAATCGCCCTATTGGTTCTAATGCTATTCTGTCAACTCAGACCATTTGCGAAGGGGCCGTTCCGGTTGGCTTAACCGGTACGCTGCCCTCCGGCGGGAATGGTCAATATGTTTATCAATGGTTATCTGGCAGCACGAACTTATTATTTACGCCTATTCCTGCCGCAACTCAATCCGGATTCAGTCCGGGGCCATTGAGTTTTACTCATTATTTTCAAAGAGTTGTTTCTTCTGGTATTTGCCCGCCCCATACTTCTGTCTCTTTATTTGTTCGGGTAGATTCAACGATAGGCAACAATCTTATCGGTAATGCCCAAACGATATGTCAGGGTCAAAGTCCTGCCCAATTTACCGGTAGCATCCCCTCCGGTGGAAACGGTGTGTATAGCTACCAATGGGAAAGAAGTCCGGATGGCTTGACCTGGTCTGTACTTTCCGGAGCATCTCAAACCGGATTTCAGGAAGGGGTATTAAATAGCCATCAGTATTATCGTAGAAGTGCTCGTGCCGGTATTTGTCCCCCACAATATTCTGATTCTATTCGAATTTGGGTTGATCCTCCCATTCTCAATAATCAAATCATGCCTGGTCAAACCATTTGCCTCGGAGACAGCACTGCGATATTAACAGGTGCTCTTCCTTCGGGAGGTAATGGCTTGTTTACATACCTTTGGCAAAGCAGTTTCGATAATAGTACCTGGCAGACAATTCCCGGCGAGACCCAAATAGATTTGAGTAAACAACTCCCCGTAGATACCACCTATTACAGAAGGGGAGTCACTAGTCGATTCTGTCAGAGTTTTAGTAATTCAGGGTTAGTTATTACCAATTTATTGATTGGCTCTAATGTTATCCTTCCGAATCAAACTCTATGTAGCAGTCAGGTGCCTGGATTGTTTTCTGGTTCTATTCCAACCGGAGGTAACGGGATTTATAATTATCAGTGGCAATCTACCTCAGACCTAATTGTATGGAATACGATGACCGGCAGTACGCAACGGAATCTGCAGGAAGGTATATTGTTGGATTCCGTTTGGTATCGAAGACTTGCACAGGCAGGTCCTTGTCCGGTTAGTACCAGTGCTACTCTGGAGGTGATTGTGTTTCCTCCCATTTCAAATGCCTTTATCCAATCGGATCAAACCATTTGTGCCGGGAATGCCTTTACTATTCTTTCAGGGTCTTTACCTGCCGGTGGTTCCGGATCTTATACTTACCAATGGTTGTCTTCTCAATCCGGAACTAATGGGCCCTGGCTCTCTATTGCAGGTTCAACAGGCCTCAACCTTTCCGGGTTTGCCTTAACTCAGACTTCCTGGTTTAGAAGAATTGTTAATAGTGGGGGTGTTTGCCGGGATTCCGGTAATGTTGTGAGGGTGCTCGTCAATTCTGCTATTCAACAAAATTCTATTGCTTCCAGTCAAACCATTTGTCTCGGCTCCCCTTCATTACAATTAACGGGAACAACTCCCACTGGCGGCAATGGGATTTATACTTACTCCTGGGAAAGTAGTACCGATGCGCTGATCTGGCAGACGATTTCAGGACAGGTCAATCGCGATCTTCCACCAATCGCCCTTGCTCAATCTCATTATTTCCGCCGATTGGTTGCTTCTCCGCCTTGTCCGGTTTCGACCTCTGCTGCGATTCAAGTTACGGTGGATATGCCTATCGGGAGTAATACAGTTGCAGGGAATCAGACCATTTGTACGGGTAGTGTGCCGGCATTGATTTCCGGGAGCTTGCCTTCAGGTGGAAATGGATTTTATGTGTATCAATGGCAAAGTAGTCTGTTGTCTTCTAACTGGCAAAATTATATTCCGGGACAAACCAATCGTAATCTTCAACCTCCTTCGGTAACTCAGACCTTCCTGGTTCGAAGGTTGGTGCAAGCCGGGGTCTGTCGTCCGGATACTTCTGCATTCTCCCGTATTGAAGTGGAACAACCGATTGGCAATAATACGGTATTGTCCAGTCAAACGGTTTGTCAAGGAGTGTTCCCTCAATTATTGAGTGGTACCTTGCCATCTGGTGGGAATGGGCAGTATTCTTATGGCTGGCAATCCAGCGCAATCCCCTTTAACTGGGTGCCAATTGCGGGAGAAACGGATGCAGATTTTCAACCTCCTTTCCCCGTAACAGCCAGTTATTATCGAAGAATTGTTCAGGCCGGCTTCTGTCCGCCAAATACATCTTCAGCAATCAATCTGGATTATGTACCGCAGATAGGGGATAATATCATTTTTGCTGACCAGACCATTTGTTATGCTCAACAGCCCGGTCTTCTTACCGGATCCTTCCCCTCCGGTGGTTCCGGTTTCTTTGGCTATGAGTGGCAAATGAGTATTGATAATATCAACTGGGCTGCCTGGGGTGGGGGAACCCAGCAAAATCTCAATACAGGCCCCATGGTATTTCCCCTGTTCTTCAGAAGGGTGGTTGGTTCCGGTTCTTGTAATCCGAATACCTCTAATGTGGTTTATGTGCATGTGTTTGCGCCCCTGGGGAATAATGTTCTGGGTGCGGCACAGACGATCTGCTCCGGAGGGATTCCGGATCCCCTTACAGGTACCCTGCCGACGGGTGGAACAGGGAGCTATACCTATCAATGGCAGTCTTCTTCGAATGGTATTTCCGGATGGGTCTCCATTCCCGGGCAAACCTCTTCTACCTATGTGTCCGGGGTTATGACTCAGAGCGCTTATTTCCGTAGGCAAATCATTAGTGGGCTTTGTCAGGGATTAGGGAATGGAAATACTATCCGAATATTCGTACTGCCTGTTCAATCTATTGGGAACAATTTTATTACACCCGCTCAATCCCTGTGTTTGAATGATGTTGCTGTCCCTTTAACCGGTACTATTCCAACAGGAGGTACAGGTGCCTATGTATATGAATGGCTTTCCTCTAATGATCTGAATTTGTGGCAAAGTAATATTGCCTCTTCCCGGGATTATGTTCCACCCGCCCTTACCGCTTCCATTTATTATCGACGGATTGTTCGGACCGGTACCTGCAGGCCGGATACGACCTCGGTCTTGCCGATTTTGGTTTTCCCCAGAATTGGGCTGAATCAAATTAGTGGCAATCAGACTTTATGTCGGGGGTCAATTCCCGCCTTGCTCTCGGGAACCCAACCTTCCGGTGGTACAGGTTTGTATATCTATCGTTGGGAGGTTAGCTCTGACAGTCTCTTATGGCAAGCCGTTTCAGGGGGAACTCAGCTCAATTATCAATCCGGTGCCTTGATGCAGGTTCAATACTACCGAAGGATTGTATTCAGTAGCCCTTGCACAGACACCAGCAATACCCTGACACTGTTCCCTGTTCCTACCATTCTGAACAATACCATTGTTCCTAATCAGACCTTATGTAATGGGCTTGTTCCATTTCTGCTGACCGGTGCAACACCGGGCGGAGGTACTGGTTTGTATCAGTTTCAATGGCAATCGGGTTCTGATGGTATTACCTGGTTTAATATGAGCGGTGGAACGCAAAATGATTGTAATCCGGGTGTGCTATTTACTAATACTTATTTCCGAAGAATTGTCATAAGCTTACCCTGTACAGATACGAGTCAGGTTACATGGGTTACGGTCTGGCCAATGTTGGGTAACAATTGGATATCTCCGAATCAGACCCTTTGCAGTGGTCAAACGCCTGCACTCCTTAGTGGCAGTATCCCCTCTGGTGGTAATGGGACCATACAATACGAATGGCATGAATCGGTCAATCAACAGAATTGGCAGGTGATTGCCGGTGGGACCTCTCAGAACCTTCAATTTCCGGTATTGAGTAACACCCAGTATTTCAGGCGGATTATTTCTTCTGCAGGATGTCCTTCAGACACAACTCAAGCCTTGACGGTGGAAGTTTACCCTGGATTGGTGTCGAATATCATTTCTGCCTCTCAAACGATTTGTCAGGGAAATGCATTTAGTACTTTAAGCGGTTCTATTCCGGTTGGGGGCAATCAGGTATATGCTTATCAGTGGTTCAGCAGTCTGTCGGCTTTGGGCCCCTGGGTGTCCATTTCCGGCGCAACAGCTCAGAACTATGCTCCCGGGGTATTGAATCAAACTACTTTTGTCAGGAGATATGTTACGAGTGGTGGCGTATGCGTTGATACCAGTAACAGGCTAGAATTGCGCATTATTCCCCGTACCAGTGGAAATAGCATTGGTTCTGCTCAAACCATTTGTTCCGGAAGTTCATTTCAGACGCTGACAGGGCCTCAACCATCCGGAGGTACCGGCGGATGGAATTACTCCTGGCAGTATAGTCATGATGCAATTTTGTGGACGGATATTTTTGGTCAGTTTTCCGCATCCTTGTCGGGATACCCTCTGACATCCCCTATGTACTTTAGGCGAATTGCGGCCTCCTGGCCTTGTGTTCCGGATACCTCTGCATGGGTTCGGATTTCGGTGGACTTGCCGGTATCGGGTAATTTTATTCAATCGGATCAAACGATTTGCAGAGGTCAAACACCGGTTGGGATATTTGGGAGTGCTCCTCAACAGGGGAATGGGCAGTACAATTATCAATGGGAGTCCGGCACAGGAAATGGGGTATGGAATAATATTTCGGGCGCGACTGCGTCCGGCTATTCCAGCGGACCTCTGTTCAACACAATTTGGTTTAGGCGAAGAGTTGTTTCCGGGGTGTGCAATCAATCCCTGAGTGATTCTATTCGTATTTTAGTGTTGCCTGCCATCACAGGAAATACCATACAATCCAATCAAACCATTTGCCTTGGTCAGGTAACGGCCCAAATTTCAGGCACACAACCCTCCGGTGGCAATCAGGCTTATCAAATTCAATGGTATCAGCAACCTCTGACCCAATCGGTTTGGTTGCCGATCAGTGGACAGCAATGGAATGATTTACCGCCCTTGCCATTTGCAGCTTCTGTTCGCCTAAGAAGAGTGGTAACTTCCGGCAATTGCGTGGATTCAGGGAATGTGGTAACAATCGTCGTGAATCCGGGCATTGGAGATCACTTCATTACTTCTGATCAAACCTTATGTCAAGGGGCACTTCCAGCATTATTAACGGGCTCTCTTCCTACCGGGGGAAATGGTTTATTTAAATGGCAGTGGGAAACCTCTCCGGATGGATTCGTCTGGCAGGCATTAAGTGGCGGCACTCAGGCCACCCATCAGCCGGGTATTCCTAACGCTGTGGTGTTTTATCGAAGGCTAGGGATTTCGGCACCATGTCCGGCTGTTTATTCGAATGCCATTCAATTAAGTCCCCTTCCGGTAGTGGGTAATAATTCGATACAAGGCAATCAGACGATTTGCTCCGGGAATACGCCAACCTTAATCTCAGGAAGTATGCCGACCGGCGGAAATAGTCAATATATTTATTTGTGGCAATCCTCATTAGATCACCTAAGTTGGATAACGATGACAGGAAGTTCCCAGAGCGATTATCAGGCCGGGGTATTAACTCAATCCGTTTATTATCGGAGATTGGTGACCTCTCAACCTTGTCAGGATACTTCGGCTTCTGTATTGGTTCAGGTTAATCCAACGCCTCAATTATTCATTTCCGATACAGTGGTTTGCAGTGGAGATAGTGTATTGCTCCAGGCGGTAGCTGTGCCGTCAGGCGGAATCTTTACCTGGAATGTTCCGCCCTTCAATGCCCAGGGGGTTTGGGTCAAACCAAATCAAAATACAACTTACGCTGTCGATTATGGATTGAATGGATGTTTTACTTCTGAGGATGTTACGGTTTCAGTACTGTCTTTACCAGTTGCAAATATTGATTTCTCCGGCAGCTTAAAAATTTGTGCCGGGGCTTCCTTACAATTAAATTACAACGGGACGAATGTATACCAGTGGTTGCAAAATGGCAATATCCTTGCCTCGAATACACCCTTGTTGGTCAGTAATGCCGGGACCTATAACTTGAGGGTAACCGATGGAAATGGATGCATGGGAATGGATACTGTAATCCTTCAACAAGGTAGTCCCTTGCTATTGCAAACAAGTTCTACGGATCCCTCCTGTGCAGGTGGCGCAGACGGGACCGCTTCTGTAGGCGTTTCCGGTGGTTATCCGCCCTATCAGTATTTATGGTCTAATGGTCAGCAAACGCCAACCGTTACAGGCTTAGCGTGGGGAACCTACCAGGTATTAGTAGAGGACAGTGAAGGGTGTTTGTCGAATCAGCAGGTGGTATTATTTTCACCCAATGCTCTTATGATTCAAAACATTCAAACTATTCCGGTTAATTGTTTTTCCGGGGCAACCGGCAGCGCTTCCGTCAATGTTACGGGCGGTACGCCGCCGTATCAGTATTTTTGGAATTCAGTACCCCCTCAGAACACTGCCAATGCAATCGGATTGAAGGCAGGAACCTATTCAGTGAGAATCGTTGATGCACAGGGCTGTCAGACAACAGGCACCGCTGTGATTGGACAACCCGGAGGTTCCCTGAGTGCTAACATCATCGGTCCGGATGCTGCTTGTCCGGGAGATTCCGGTGTTATTCGCATTACAGCTCTGGGTGGAACTGCTCCCTATCAATACGAGTGGTCACCCTCCACTGGACTGGAATATTCAACAGAAATGGTAACCCGCGTGTATTTTAATAATCCTATTACTTATACCGTAAAGATTACCGACAATGCCGGGTGCGTATTGAATAAGAATTACACCCTTCCTGTATTGCCTGTCCCACAAGCCAGATTCTCCATTTTATATGAAACACCGGATAGTATTCTTCGCAATGAAACCCCTCTTCAAATCCGGAATTATTCTACGCCACTTCCGCTTCGATATTGGTGGGATTTTGGAGATAGTACAGGTATA
>CANHCC010000121.1 GCA_947459115.1 Bacteroidota bacterium
CTCAACACCGCTGTTGGCGGAACATTCACCACCACCACTGCGATACCTGTCAGGCTGCCGGGGCAAGGACTGCTCATGCTCACTAAGCTATAAGTAGTCGTTTGCATAGACGTGACACTTACCACAAAAGGATTTTGCGTGATACCACTTACCGGAATCGTCGTCACCCCATTGGTATAGCTGAACGACCACGGACTATTACCCGTTAAAGCAAAGCTTAAGTTCGCCGCTTGATTTTGAGTAATGGTTTGGTTACCACTCAGCGTTACATTCATAATCGGCGTCACGCTGACAACAGCGGTACCGCTTACTGTTCCTACCAAAGGATTGGTAACAGACACCAGACTATAAGTTGTACTGATGGTCGGGGTTACAGTGAAAGTGTAGAGCGTCGAAGTAATCCCATGTTGAGTATTTGTATTGACTCCATCTGTCCATGTTACACTCCAGGGGCCGGGGCCACCAAGGTTAACACTGAGCGTAGCTGGCGTTCCCGCACAAACCGTGTGGGCACCACTCAGAGCTGCAGTGGGAAGACTATTCACGACAATAGCCGCACTACCGGTAACACCACCGGGGCAGGCGTTGTTATTAACTGAAACAAGCGTATAAGTTGTATTTGCTGTTGGACTGACACTTGCAAAGAATGGACTCGAATTAATCCCGGTCTGAGAAAAAGAACTCGTACCATCGCTATACTGAATACTCCAGGGAGAAGCGCCAGTCAGGTTAAACGTAAGCGTAGTCCCTTGACCTAGAAGTATCGTATTATTGCCTGAAAGGGTTGCCGATGGAAGTGACAGCACTGAAACAACAGCATTCCCACTGACAGTACCCGAACAACCGGCACTTACAGAAACTAAACTATAAGAGGTTTGCAGCGTGGGGGAAACCGGAAGTAGCAAAGGATTGGCTGTAATCCCTGTGATTGTTGATGGAGTTACACCATCTGTCCAGGTGAGATTCCAAGGCGAATTGCCTGTAAAGTTTACACTCAGATTAGCAGTGCCACTTTGACACATAGCCTGAGTACCACTCAATACTGCAGTTGGAGCACTTCCAACGCTTACCGTTCTTGAACCGGACACTGTTCCGGAGCAACCTGAAGATACGGCCACCGGAGCGTAAACTCTTGTTTGTACGGGCGTCAGGCTAACAAGATAAGGAGAAGCGGAAATACCCGTTTGCGTAAAGGAAGATAAGCCATCTGTCCAGGTTAAATCCCAAGGTGCAGAACCAGTCAGGACAAAACTTAAAGTTGTGCTTTGGCCGGTGCATAAGGCTTCACTACCCGAGATAGAGGCGGTAGGCGCGGAGCTGACACTCACAACTGATTGAAGATAACCAGGACCGCTGCCGCAGCTATTACTTACACTCACCACACTGTAGGTAGTTGAAACACTAGGCGTCACAACAATAATATAAGGCGTTTGGGTAATATTGGATACCGGATACGAGTTAGTTCCATCCGTCCAGGTGATATCCCAAGGCTGACTTCCTGTAAAGAATACGCTTAAAGAAACAGTACCAGACTGACACAGACTGTAGTTTCCGGATAAGGTAGCGGATGGAATTGGGCAAGTAAAAGTTTGATTACTTGCATATCCATCATAAGAACCACCATAGTAACGCACAGGATCGACTAATTGAGCATTTTGAATCGTAAAATTCTGATCACTTATATCATTGATATTTGAGTTGGAGGCATTACTTGCCCTTACCAGAATACCTGAACCAGAAATAGTCGGAATAGTCCATGCATAAAATTTCTGTAATGCTCTTACAGAAGAAACAATTGTTGTCCAACTGGAACCATTGTTGGAACTGTATTCCAATAGTAAATTAGCTACACTAGGATCATGAATCCAACGAATTCCCCGAATCGTGCCGGCATGTAAGGTTTCTCCCCCATTGGGATACTCCAAAATAATAGAAGGCGGAATGGTGAAGGTCACATTACTGACATCGGATATCAATGGGTTAATAGCATCCGTGATTTTAATCAAACATTGGGTTGAACCACCTGGGATTTGGGGAACAAACCAATTATGGTATCCAGTACTAGCAGAGGTTGTAATGATGTTATTCCAGCTACTTCCATTGTCAGTAGAATACTCCAGAATTACATTATCTACATCTCCTGAACTCCAAGTGATGGTTTGAGTGGTACTCGCCTGCCAAAACACATTGGTATTAGGGCTATTAACGGTAATAAATGGCTGAGCATTGGATCTCATCGTATATCCATCATACCCACCGCCACGATAGCGTATTGGATCTACCAAACTTGAAGTAGAAACTGTAAATACGGCATCCGAAACATCATTTATTGTAGTATTGGCTGCATTACTTGCCCGAACGATGACTGAAGCAGAATTAATAGAGGGAATGGTCCATGCATAAAATTTTTGTAATGCACGAACAGATGAAACAATCGTATTCCACGAAGACCCATTATTTGTGGTATATTCCAATAAAACATTAGACACACTGGGATCATGAATCCATCGAATTCCTCTTACGGTTCCTGCATAAAGCGTCTCTCCACCATTGGGGTATTCAATCGTAATGGGGGGAGGAATAATGAAATTCACAGAACTCACACTGAAAACGGAGGGATCTGAAGTATCGGATACACGGATTAAACACTGAGTTGAACCTCCTGAGATCTGCACGACATTCCAGGTGAAACTCCCGGATCCGGCAGCAAGAGAAGGTGCAATTGTACTCCAACTCGATCCATTGTTAGAAGAAAACTCAATCATCACATTCACCACATTTGTTGAATTCCAGGAGATGTTTTGATTCGTATTACTTTGCCAAGTAACTGCAGTTACAGGACTCGTCAGGGTAACCAGAGAAAGCGTATTCTCTCGCATCGCATACCCGTCAAAACTTCCCCCACGATACCGAACCGGATCTACCAGAGCTGAGTTCTGAATGGTAAAGGCTGTATTACTTACATCATTTATTGTGGTATTAGACGCATTACTAGCGCGCACCAAAACAGAGGAAGAAGCTAAAGCGGGAACTGTCCAGGCATAAAACTTTTGCAAAGCACGAACAGATGAAACTATCGTACTCCAGGTGGAGCCATTATCCGTACTATATTCTAGTAGTACATTCGAAACACTTGGATCGTGTATCCAACGAATACCACGAACACTTCCTGCATACAAGGTCTCGCCTCCATTCGGATATTCAACCGTAATCGGCGGTGGAATGGTAAAGGTAACCGGACTAAGGCTAAAAATGGATGGATCGGATGTATCTGAAATTCTAACAAGACACTGGGTGGATCCTCCGGATATTTGAATGACATTCCACGTGTAAGATCCGGATCCAGCTGCCAGTGAATTGGCAATCGTTGTCCAGGATGAACCATTATTAGAGGAGAATTCCAGCATCACATTCACTACATTGCTGGAAGTCCAGGTAATGTTTTGATTTGTATTGCTTAACCAAGTAACATTGGTAACAGGACTAGTTAGAGTAACGATAGAAGAGGAATTTTCCCGCATGGCATACCCGTCATAACTTCCCCCTCTATAGCGAACGGGATCTGCAAGGGTTGTTGAACTAATTGAGAAAGCAGCATCACTAATATCGTTAATACCTGAATTGCTTGCATTACTTGCCCTAACCAATACACTGTTTGAAGCTATTGATGGAATGGTCCAGGCATAAAATTTCTGCAGAGCTCTTACTGACGAAACAATTGTGGTCCAACTGGATCCATTATTCGTGCTGTATTCCAATAATACATTGGAGACACTAGGATCATGTGTCCATCGAATTCCCCGAATAGAACCTCCGTATAAGAGTTCCCCTCCATTGGGATAATCCAGAATAATAGAGGGAGGAATTGTAAAAGTTACATCTGACATATCCGTAACCACAGAATTCAATGCATCCGTAATCCGGATCAGACACAAGGTCGAACCACCGGGAATCTGGGGCACACTCCAATTATGATAGCCTGTACTAGCAGAGGTTGTCAAAATGGGAGTCCATGCTGATCCATTATTAGTTGAATATTCAATTAGCACATTATCAATATTTGATGATGTCCAGGTAATGGTCTGAGTCGTATTCGCCTGCCAAAACACATTGGTGTTAGGTGAAGTCACTGTAACAGAGGGGATCAGATTCGACCGCATTGTGTAGCCATCATAATTTCCGCCCCGATACCGAACCGGATCCACTAAAGCAGAATTATTGATGGTAAATGCGGAATTGCTAATATCATTGATTCCAGTATTAGAAGCATTACTGGCCCTCACCAGTACATTTGAAGAGTTCAATCCTGGAATAGTCCAAGCATAAAACTTCTGTAACGCTCTTACAGAAGATACGATTGTGTTCCAACTCGAGCCATTGTCCGAACTATATTCCAGCAAAACATTTGTAACGCTTGGATCATGAATCCATCTTATGCCTCTGACAGTTCCAGAATAAAGGGTTTCCCCGCCATTAGGATATTCGACAATGATAGAAGGTGGAATGGTAAAGGTTACATCACTTTGATCTGTAACGGCACCATTTAAAATATCCGTCATTCGAATCAGACATTGGGTAGAACCACCTGGTATCTGAGGGACATTCCAATTAAAATATCCGGTAGAAGCTGGCGAGGTTGTAATGGTCGTCCAGGAACTTCCGGTATTGGTGGAATACTCAATAAGAATATTGTCAACATTAGAAGAAGTCCAGGTGATGGCCTGGGTCGTATTCGCCTGCCAAAAGACATTGGTATTGGGAGAAGTAACGGTGATAGCTGGCACCAAATTGGAGCGCATGCTATATCCATCATAGCCGCCTCCACGATATCGGATTGGGTCAGCTAAGACAGAATTAGAAATAGTAAAGGTTTGGTTACTGACATCGTTAATCGTGGTGTTGGCAGCGTTACTTGCCCTTACCAATACATTGGAAGAAGACAAAGAAGGAATCGTCCATGCATAGAACTTTTGTAATGCTCTAACAGAAGTTACGATAGAATTCCAATTCGAACCATTATCCGAACTATATTCAAGTCTCACATTCGATACGCTGGGGTCGTGCGTCCATCGTATGCCTCGCACGGTACCCCCATAGAGGGTTTCTCCTCCATTGGGGTAATCCAAAACTACTGAAGGAGGAATCGTAAAAGTTACATTGGACACATCAAAAGTTAATGGGTTGATGGCATCACTGATGCGGATGAGGCAGAAAGTTGAACCACCCTGAATTTGAGGGATGGCCCAGGGGTAGGTAAATGTCGATAAAGACTGGGTGCCTATTAAAATCCAGGTAGAACCATTGTCAATCGAATATTCGATTCGTACATTAGAAATACCAGCTCCAGTCCAGGTAATATTTTGACTGGTGGCACTTTGCCAGATGACATTTGTATTCGGGCTGGTGACAGTAACGGATTGGCCAATTACCTGCTGAGAAGAACACAGCAAAATAAAAACCAACATCGCCCATGCAACCCGGATTCCCTCCCTCGCCTTGTTGAGGAGTATGTTCATAACCGGGATGGGTTGATGGATTAAAGATTAGATTTTACGCCACGGAAACCCATGGTCTGATAACGGGTAGTGTAGGAGGTTTGTCTTCCTGTTGAGGTAGAAATTGTGCTCACATTCAAGTAGGACGGATTCATCCTAGCAGAAATAAAATATGGATAGGAATTGTTATGATAACTAGTCCCAAGCCAAGGCCCCCATGCTGCAGTATAGATACCAGCATTATAATTCATAAACCCGGTGAAGGTGATGCCGGCTCCAGTGTTGACACCAGTTGTACCTGCATAGGTTGAATTCGCAGTGGATGTCGTAGAATTGCCATTAATACCGGGCCAAAAGTTAACATCTGCTTGCGCGATTGTATTTAAGACCCCATTTCCATGCAGTCCTGTGAAAGACCGGCCTGCCAATGTCGCAAAACTAACTTGCCACTCGATCAACCCACTTCCATAATCATTAACGCCATAATAGGTTGAGCCGGATTGAACCCTGGTCGAAGAGCTAGTGCCAAAGATTCCGGAGCGAATTGGAGCTCTGTAAAAACTACTATTGTCCCCACCAGTTGGATAATACTCCTGGCTAATATTATATAAATTTTGAGTAGTATTCGTTGCTATTTCGGTGCCATTTTCAACTCCCGATGTTATACCAACCAGAGCGGAAAAGGATGTTGTTCCATTAGCTATTTCTCCTTGAACAGGCGGAACTGGTCCTCTTGCAAATTTCTCTTTTTCAAATTCAGAATAAGGTCTTAAAGCCGCCCAGTCAAGGTATGCAGCAGCATCAGGCCAGTTTATATAATTACATTCGCGATCCGGACGCGTGGCTGTATAAATGCGTGGCTGTGTGTTACTAATGCCAGGTGTTAATACAAATATATTATTACGATGGGATGGAAGGGCAGTTGTCGACCCATCCCAAATACTTGCATTTGCAGTGTTATGGGCATTATTGACTCTTTGTGATTGCTGATCGTATGTAAGGGTATTTAAAAAATCCGTGTATTGTCCTTGAGTAACTTTGTATTTCATAGTATAAAATGCTTTGTATCCTGTTGGGAAACTCGGAGCATCTGTCGGCCAAGTAGAGACTACTGTATCATTGTTTAAATCTACACCAAGCAATCCATTAATCCTAAAATCTCCGTAAAATGGATCATTTAATGTTTCTGAAATATTAGAAGGAATAAAACCAGCACTATTATTGGTGCCAGACCTTGTAAAAGCACTTGCAGTTGGTGTTGGCGTGGTCGAATAATTCACTCCATCCCCCAAATAATACTCTCCCTGAGGAATATACACCATCTCCATTCCAAACACCCGAATCGTTGCGCCAGAGGCCTGAGTTTGATTTAAACCATTTGCGGTGAAGTTCCATTGAAGCTGCTGACCGGTAATGGTAAAGGTACCACTACTGACACTGCTTCTGTATATAAATGCCCCTGTATTATCCTGAGGGATATGTATTGTTGCACCCGGTGTGGAAGTCCCAATAACATGACCCGTTGTACTCAAGGTGGCGTGTGACCAATTCAGACCTGCATTGGTTGAATATTTAACAAAAACCCATGCAGCATCCCAATTCTCCAAATCTCTCCAGGAATTATCCCAGAACAAATTGTACTGAACCTGAATTGTGGTTGAAGTAGCCCCGGTTAAAGACACATTGGTGATGGTAAGATTGTTGGCATTCACCATCAAGCCCAGCACACAGAATAGGATGCCAAGTAAATTTTTGTTTACTGTTTTCATTTTAAAAAATTATTTGTTAGAATCAATTTTCAAAAATGACCAAAATTTATTACATAAACAAAAAAAATGTGGAAAAATAAAATTGGGGTAACAAAGCTTTTACCTCATTACCCCAATTGCTATATCTAAAAGACTTAGTCCCTAACGCGTCAAGACCAGACTCTTTACACCCTCTCCTTCAGCATTCTTAACCTTCAAAAGATAAATTCCTGCTGATAGAACTGCCATGTTTAAATCCCACGTTCTGACGGATCCTTCTAAACTTGACCTCCCACTTACCAGGACTTCATGACCCAAAACATCCAATACTGTCAAAGTGAAGTGTTCAGGATTATTCCCACTAACCTTTACCCGCACCATGTCTTTGGCAGGATTAGGATATACCTCAATGCTGTTGGATACATCTAAAGACGAGCCGGATGATAAACCCCAGTTATTCACCTGCAAATTAAATGTATCACTTCCACATCCATTCGCCACAATAAGACTAACTGCATATACGCCTGACTGCTGATAGGTATGCTGTGGGTTTTGAAGATTGCTATTATTCCCATCCCCAAAAGTCCAAAACCAGGATACCGGATTTTGAGACAAATCGGTAAAGCTAAATTGAGAGCCGGCCTGAGAATAGGTAAAATTCGCAACCGGAGCGGTAATGCGAGTGATGCGAATAGTATCCGATGAAATACACCCCGCATTGGTAAGTGTCCATACCAAATCGGTTGTACCCACTGTTATTCCGGTAATCTGGGTGGAATTGCTTAGGGTATTGGTCACTATACCGGTACCATTTAAGACGGCCCAAAATCCCTGACCGGGATTTGCCATATTGGCATTCAAATTAGCTGAACCCACACAAATAGTCTGATCCGTACCGGCATTGGCCGAGGTAACACCTAGTGCGGAGGTAATGGTCATGGTATCTTGAGTCGAAGGACATACGCCATTACTAATGGTCCATTGTAACAAGGTTACACCCGGTTGAATATTGGCCGCCGTGGCAGTTGGATTGTTCAGA
>CANHCC010000122.1 GCA_947459115.1 Bacteroidota bacterium
ATCAAAACCCAGGGATTCCATTTTTCCTAATAGTCTTCCTTGCCGATTTCATAGCTCGGCAAGTTTTGGCATCACCTTTTTATCGTCCCAGGTAAAGTCAGTCCAATTTTCGTTCTCATGAATGTAGACCTTTATTCTCCGCAAATTATACGGTGAATAGACGACTTATTCTCCGCAAACTGTGTTTTCGCCGCAGAAAATGCGTGGATTATGGTGGGCTGTTTATGCCGGAATGTGGGTTCGTTTGCTCTGGAACACACAATTTGAAATCTTAGGTAACCACATCCTTCCTACTTCACCACTTCCGTCTTCACATCCTCCAACTCCCAACCAGCCCGAATCTTTGGAATACCTTTAATAGGAAAGCCCCGTTCCGGTAAGCGATAAGGGAACAAAGATCCCGGTGTCCATCGGCCATTGACATCCAGATCCTCAAACCAAAATATTTCTAATTCCCCGGGTCGAATCCCTTTAAATTCAAATCGCTTGCCCGCCTGATACCAGACTTTGCCGGAATCCCTATGACGAATCTTCAGGATAGGATTTACAATAGGTTTATCTAAAGAATCTTTGAGGGTACCGGAAATATCCCCATAATCTGCTTTATCCGGAATATTCCAGGTGAAGCGCATCACGGTATCCGCCCGAGTACCTGAATAGCCTGCTAATGTCATACTATCGCTTTGGATGGTCCAGGAGATTTTTTTTGTCCTAAGCGCGGACATATCTATTCGAATGGTTCTGCCTTCTGACACAAAAGGCAATGCCTGTTTATTGCCGGCCGTATCAATACCAACAAACGCTGTGTCCGGAAGATCTTTTGATATAGGTTCTGTACAAAGAAGAATCAAACTATCCTGATACAGGGGTTCCGATACTGGTTGAAGCCGAAATGGAAATTTTGCAATTTGTTTTCTCGGCTGTATCGTAATCGAGGTATCCATACAGGTCAGCAGCGTATCACAGATACTGCTGAGATGAACCCGCACAGGTTCAGTCACGACCTCTTTCAGATAGATTCTCATTTTTTCCGGAGACCCTGCTACTTTTTCCAGATGATACACCGCATTTACAGAATTGTTAAAGGTATCTGTTATGCTTACGGAAGATCCGGGCGACTCCGAAAATTCTCGAATGGCTTCATTCCACTCCAATTCCAACAAATACTGCGTCAGCCAGACTTTGTTCCGAAGCTTCGGTTTATCCTGGTCCGGCAAAGACAGGAAGAATGTCAAATTTCTGGCGGTAAGCGTGTCTTCGGGATTTACCTCCGAATCTGTCGTAAGAGCCAGAGCCTCCTTGGTGCTGTTATATTCAAAATTGGGGGATTCTTCTTTGACGCCATATACTTTATAAATCCCGGAACTTAAGTACTTTAAGGTAAATGAGCCATCTTCCTCTGTTTGTCCGGCATATGCCGGTCGGACTTTAAAAATACTATCGCCTTTTATACTGTCTTTGCGAAATAATAAGATACTAACCCCAGCTTTGCCAGTGCCAGACAATGGATCTATTACGGTGCCGGATAGTTCCATACTATCCAACCAGGAGCCTGTACTAAAAGCAAATTGAAATAAACTATCCAGGGGGTTTTTCTCATTTACATCCCGAATGCCCTTACCTGGCTGAATGACATAAGTAGTTTGTTCCTTCAGTGCTTCTTTAAAAATGATGAACAATTTCTTCCCCCTAAAAATCATTTCCGGAGGAACGGTTGGGATGGGCGTTATAAAAACATCTTTGGCCAGATTGGCGGATTCCACATACTCAGAAAACTGAAATACAATTTGATTACCGGAAAACTGTAATGCTCCATTTTCAGGCCAGGTGCGTATAATACGAGGGGGAATATTGTCCTTAGGGCCACCAATAGGGGTAACAGGACGAGCACAAGCTGCAAATAGTAAATAAATATATATTAAATATAAATACTTTTTTTTATCGGATGTAAATAGAATTCTGACAGGTTCAAAAATCATCATGTATTTTAGGATCTGGTGCGAAAATAGAACATTCCACTAATTAGCAAGACGCCCGCCAGTAGGGCTGCGCCAGGAAGAATATATTTGCCAAAGATATTGGGAGAATCATATTGAAGCTGGGTTTTGAAGTATTTGGGTTTAAGGGCCCGGAACTGGGTTCCGGAAATGCTATCATAACACATACTGGGGAAATCAATGAGGGTACCGTTGGTGGAATCGAAATAAACCCAGATGACCTCAAGCTGTCTGAAAATACTGTCTCCGCTAATTTTTCTGAATTGTAAGTCGGAATGCTTTAAATAAAATTCTTGATGTCGGGCCAGGGTATCCCGATTGTACCATGAAAAATACTTTACGGGAAGAGAGAAAGTATCCAAGGTGTTTATTGCAGAATGTACCAAAAGCAGATCCGAAGTTGGCTGAGCACACAATTTTATCCCTTTTGCCTGCCATGTAATAAGGAACAATATATAAATCAAACACTTAGAAAGGAATGCAATAGGAGCGCCTGTTCGAACGATCTCTGGCTTTTTGGTATATAGATATAGATTCAGAGTCTTCGTTAAACAGAGGTCCTAAAAATGCCTTATTTCGCCTTAGGCTTCTGGATAATATAGATAAGGCTACTTGTTTGACCTTTATTTGTCAAAGCGTATAAATTAGACGCGAGCCCGTTCAACAATCCACTCCATTTTGAGCGATTTTGTATTTCTTTGCTGAGCATGGAAACATATAAAGCATCAAACCACATTGGAGAAGTTTGAATCATAGAAAACCCATGTTTCTCAGCAAGTCGCTTCATCGTTGCCGGGGTGAAGTGATATAAATGTCGTGGAACATCCCAGGCAGCCCATTCTGCCCCAAAAGATTTCGCGTCGTAAGATTCTGGATTGGGAACCGCTATCACCAGAAAACCGCCGGGTTTCAGAATAGAAAAAAACCTTGAAAAATAACCATTCAAATCGTGCACATGTTCCATTACATGCCACAAGGTGATCACGGAAACAGATTCGGGACTCATTGCATAAATTGCTTGAGGGTCTTGTGCTTGAATATTATGTTGGCGCAAACAGACTTCTCGTGCGGTGCTGGATGGCTCCAATGCTTTGGTCTTCCATCCAGCTTTCTGCATATAGGCCGGGAAATATCCGGTACCCGATCCGACATCCAATAAGTCTTTTGTGGGAGCAGAAAGGCGATTGATCAACTGAAGCTTTTGTTGCAATGTGATATTCCTTACCTGAGCATATAGCCGAAAGAACAAATTTTTCTTTGTATCCGTATGGGAGACATAATTCTCAGATTCGTAATATCTACCAATCTCCTGTTGATCGGGGACATCTTGAGTAAAAAGAAAATTACAATTCTGACATTGAAGTATAGAAAACTCTTCTCCTGAGACCGTATGGTCTTTTGCTTTAAGACTTACCTTAAATTCCGTATGATCGCAGACCGGACAGTATGTATAGTGTATCATAAATTATCTACCAAGATAAACCATTAGAACGGAAATATCAGCAGGGCTTACACCTGATATTCTGGACGCCTGACCAATACTTCCTGGTTTAAGGCGATTGAGTTTTTCCCTACCTTCTGCGGACAGAGCCTGAATTTTCGAATAATCAAACCCGTGGGGTAAAGGGACCTGTTCTAATCTGTGAACGCGATCGGCCATATCTTTTTCCCGATTAATATAACCGGCATATTTAACCTGAATCTCGGCTTGCTCCAATAACTCTTCAGAAATATCTGAACACAATTCCATGAAGCTTGGGCTGTGTTGTATCAGGAATTGGATGTTCACTTCTGGTCTGGAGAGAAGTTTTGATAATTTTATTTTCTGACTGAGTTCTGCACTTTGAAGGGCGTGCAAAGCAGAATTAAACAACTCTGGCTCTGCAGAGATCTCTTCCAATGCCTTTTCTAATCGAGAAAGCGTTTGCCTCTTTTCTTTCAAGGACTCTAAACGAGCGCTTGATGCAAGCCCGATTTGATACCCTTTTTCGGTTAAGCGTACATCCGCATTATCTTGTCGAAGTAAGATTCGGTATTCCGCGCGCGAGGTGAACATTCGATAGGGTTCATCTGTTCCTTTATGCACCAGATCATCAATCAATACTCCGATATAAGCCTCATCTCGACCAAGAATAAAGGGATTTTCTTCTTTCACTCTCAGTGCTGCATTAATACCGGCCATGAGCCCTTGTGCCCCGGCCTCCTCATATCCTGTCGTGCCATTTATTTGACCGGCAAAGAACAAGTTTTTGACCAATCGCGTTTCGAGGTGAGGAAGGAGTTGCTGAGGCGGGAAAAAATCATATTCAATTGCATAGCCAGGCCGAAACATTCTCGCATTTTCAAATCCGGGAATTTTTACCAAGGCCTCATATTGCACATATTCCGGAAGCGAGGAAGAAAACCCATTGAGATAGATCTCCACCGTATTCCATCCTTCTGGCTCAATAAAAAGCTGATGCCTTTCCCTCTCTGAGAATCTCACGATCTTATCTTCGATAGAGGGACAATATCTCGGGCCTAAACCTTGAATTCGCCCTGAAAACATTGGAGACTTTTCAAAGCCTCTTTCGAGTATTTTATGTACCTCTGAATTTGTATAGGCAATATGACAAGGTATCTGAGTCTCCGGTACCGGCGTTTCCGTAAAAGAAAAGCGACCGGCTTTCTCATCTCCGGGTTGTTCCTCAAATCTTTTGTAATTCAGGGAGCGTCCATCAATGCGAGGGGGCGTACCCGTTTTCATACGCCCTGCCTCAAAACCTAGCTCTTTGAGTTGCTCGGTAATCCCATAAGCAGCACTTTCTCCACTTCTACCCCCTCCAAATTGTTTTTCTCCTATATGTATTTTGCCATTAAGAAAGGTTCCGTTTGTCAGAATAACGGTCTCTCCGTAGATTTCTAATCCAAGAGAAGTCTTCACCCCGTAAACTTTTCCTGCCTTTACAAGAATACTCGTCACCATTTCCTGCCAAAAATCAAGATTGGGCGTGTTTTCCAGGCGTATTCTCCATTCTGTAGCAAAGGCCAAGCGGTCCGATTGTGCCCGAGGGCTCCACATAGCAGGACCTTTAGAACGATTCAGCATGCGAAACTGAATGCGAGTTTTATCTGTGATTATTCCTGAATAGCCACCTAATGCATCAATCTCTCGTACCAATTGCCCCTTTGCAACACCACCCATTGCAGGATTACAGGACATCTGACCAATCGTGCCCATATTCATGGTAATAAGCAGTACCTTACTGCCCATGTTAGCAGCAGCAGCGGCGGCTTCACACCCAGCATGCCCTGCCCCCACCACAATTACATCATATTTAGCAAACATCGTCTTTCAACATCAAATAAAACCAGATAATAGCTTTTTAGTTATACGATTGTTCCACATGGAACATGGCGTTTTCAAACCTAACATGTTCCACATGGAACCTATCTAAACTAATATACTGTTCCCCGTGGAACATTAGAACATCCGTAAAGACAAGAGTACATCCTCTTCTTGACGCATTTTTACTTCACTTACTTCATCCTTATCATCAAAACCACATAAATGAAGGACTCCGTGAACAATAACTCTGTGCAGTTCATCTACCCAAGAGATATTTAATTGGTTGGCATTGTCCTTTACGCGGTCTATACTAATATATAACTCACCTTGAATTAAATCCGGTAATACGGACAAATCAAAGGTTAAAATATCCGTATAATAATCATGATTTAAGTGTTGTTTGTTTAGATTAAGAAGATACTCATCAGTACATAGAGTAATATCGAGCATTTCTACTTTTTTTCCGTACCGACGAAGACAATGCGTCAACCACGATACAAGATCCTCCTCTAATAACTCAAATTCCTCTACATCATGAAAATTAAACTGAATCATATATTAAAATATAAATCCACTCGCCTACCTGAATCTTTAAATTCGACCTTATCAGCAAGGTTTTTCATTAAAAATACGCCTCTACCACCTGGTTTATCTATTAATTCAGGGCTTGTGGGATCTGGCAAAATATCCGGACTAAATCCATCTCCTTCATCTTGTACAGAAAGACATATCTTATATGGAGATATTTGAGAAAAGAGTATGACCAATAATTTGCCGGGATCACATTTATTGCCGTGATAAATACCATTATTGACTGCCTCGGTAACGGCAATCACAACATTACCGCAGACATCCTCTTTAAACTGACACTCATCCCTTAGAAGGTCAAGAAATTCTTCAACCTGTGCGATACTCTCGGGAATACCTGGTAACTCAATTCGTCTTTCCATTTTTTGACCCAAATTCCTGGAAATATCTCTCGATTAATATTTTCATACCGGGATTAAACTCTGCTTCCAGAGACTTTAATAGTTCATACCTCAGTAATTCCCGTTTTTGATCCTCATTTAATTCTGCAGGACTAACACGATCTTGCTGACTGCCAGATTTTGACTGTCTTTGCTCCTCCATGTCTCGCTCGCGAACAGACTTTGTGGCATCTAACATTCGACTTAATATCTTCTGCTGACGCAACAAAGTTTCCTGAGTGATAATATTATTCATTAAATCTTGCTCCGTTTTTTCCATATCCTCTTTCACCTTATCCATATTTCCCATTCCTGGCTTCCCATCTTCATTCATCTGCTCTTCTGCTTCTTTAAGCTGTTGTCGAATCATTTCCTGTTCAGCCGCCATACGACTCAATTGCTTAGGATCCATTTTGCCAAGTTTCATCATGTCCTGCAACTTTTGATTTAGTTCTTTTTGTTGCATCCCCAATTGCATCATATTAGGTTTCTTACCGCCTGGCTTCTTACAAACACCGGAACTCATTGGCTGACCTTTCTTCTTCATCTGCTGCATCATATTTTCCATTGCATCACTTAGCATATTTGCCAGATTATTCATGGAGGTCATAGCCATTTGTTGGTCGTTTCCTGCCATACCCAGATTTCTATCTCCAATAAATTCAATGCTTCGCTCAATGCTTCGTTGAACTTGCTTTACTTCATCCGTTACAAATTTTGATATGTCAGGAACTCTCGAGGCCAGGGCATACAAAGAATCTCGTAACATATTCATATCGTCACGAATCTTTCTCTGATCTTGTGCCTTTTGATTCATCTGAGGATCATTCGGCCTAAGCTTGCGTAAACCGTCGCGTAAATCTTCTTGATCAAACGATATCTTAATTAGATTTTCTAATATATCTCTTAAATCTTCTAAATTTTCTGCATCTTGTTCAGATGCGGCAGATGCAGCCATACTATCCAGCTGATCCATCATTTCTTTCATTTTTTTCGACGCATTCTTCTGAGATTCAGAGGCTTTACCCTGATTACCCTTGCTTATCTGCTCGGAGGCATTGTTCATATCATTTTTAGCCCCTTCCTGATTCTCGCCTAGCTTTTGCATATCCTCTGTTTGAGGCGTAGAAGTTTCTTTCTTTAAATCTTTAAGTTCATTTACCCCCTCCTTCAGCTTTTCCATTTCTTTATTCAACTCATCTTGCTTCTCCTTCAATTTCATCTCTTCCTCTTTGGAATTCTTCTTTTCCGTCTGCTCATTTAAAGCATCTTGTCTAGACTTTAGATTATCCAGTTTTTTCATCAACTCCTGAGCCTTTTGTTCTGCTTTGAATTGCTTGAACATTTCCATTGCCCTTTCTATATCTTTCTGCAACTGCTCACGATCCAGTTTGGATTGCTCCATATCCTTTTTCAAATCTTCAGGACGCAATTTTTCCATCTGTTCCTGCATCTTTTTGAGAAAATCATTTAGCTCAGGAGACTTTATTTCATTCACCAACTTCTGAAGTTGTTCTAATTTCTTTAAGGTTTCCGGCGTCAACAAATTATTCTCCTTTTGCATTTGCCGATTTTTGTCCAGTTTGTTTTGTATCTGATCGAGAGACTGATTCATCTGATTCTGTCTCTCCATGATATTCTTCAACTGCTTTTTATCTTCATAATCCAAAGACTTCTTCTCAATTAATTTCTGCTGAAACTTATTGTATTCCTTATTAATTTTCTCTGCCTCTTTTGAAACAGCCTCCAGATCTTTTGTGATTTCATCCGTTTTTTTGTCGGCCTCATTATACAATTGATCTAACGATGGATTAACAATTTTATAGGATAAACTTTGGGAAAACTTTGGACCTGATACTAAATCATTGTCCCAAACTTTAACAAAATATTCTACCTCATCACCCGTTTGAATTCCCATCATACCAAAATCAATATCCATGTGAAACAGACGATTCAGCAAATTTTTATCAAAAGGTAA
>CANHCC010000123.1 GCA_947459115.1 Bacteroidota bacterium
AAAACGACTGATGGAGGAAACGCCTGGACGGTAGCCTATGCTATTCCTGGTACTTCTAAAGTTGTGGCGATGGATATGTCTGCAAATAATGCCAATGTGGTTTATTCTGCTAAGTCTAACAAAATGTATCGTAATACAACAGATATTACGACAGGGTTGCCTGTATCATCGGCCTCCATAACTTACATAAGGGTTGATCCTGCCGATGAAGACCGCGTTTGGGTAACTTTTTCCGGCTTCTCCGCTGCCAATAAAATTTTCCGTACGACAGACGGCGGAAGCACCTGGACCAACATTACCTATAATCTTCCCAACCTTCCTGCCAATTGTGTAGAATACATACCTGGAACAACAGAAGAATTATATATAGGAACAGATGTAGGGGTATATACCTTTGACCCTGCAACAAATACCTGGACTCAATTCAATACCGGTTTGCCCAATGTGATTGTCAGAGATTTGAAATTGCATGCCGGTGCGAATAAATTGCGTGCAGGAACCTATGGCAGAGGTTTGTGGGAAACAGATTTGAATACCACACCACAACCTCCTGTTGCAGATTTTCTGGCAAGTTCTACTTCGATTTGCGTAGGCAATACCATTGGATTTACCGATTTGACAACCAATCAGCCTACATCCTGGAGTTGGAGTTTCCCAGGTGGAACGCCTGCCTCCTCCACGACTCAAAACCCATCGGTTACCTACAGCACACCCGGAACTTATGATGTTACATTAACCGCTACCAATGGTCAAGGGTCTGATGTTGAGACAAAACTTCAGTACATTGTTGTTGGTAGTTCTGGCGGTTCTCTTCCTTTGATAGAAGACTTTGAGTCCGGTGTTTTCAGTACCAACGGATGGAGTCTATCCAATCCAGACAATGCTACTACCTGGGATATTGTAACAACTTCCGGCAATACCTCCGGCAGTAATTCAGCCAGAATGAATATATGGAACTATGCCACTGTTGGGGAGCGTGACGGTATGATTAGTAAGGCTCTGGATTTTACTCAATACAACTCTGTTAATCTGGCTTTCAAACATGCCTATCGGAGAAGCGGTACCACTGATACGGATTCCTTGCTGATCTATGTTTCCACGGATTGTGGTGCTACTTTCTCCAATATTGTTTATCAAAGAGGAAGTCAGCCAATGGCCACTAATGTGATAACTAACACAGACTATTCTCCAGCCTCAGTAAGTGATTGGTGTTTGAATGGTACTTATGATACCTGTTATCAGAATATTGATCTTTCTGCATTCCTTGCATATAGTGCAGTGATGGTGAAATTTGAAACCTACAATAGTTATGGTGGTAATATCTTTGTGGATGATATTAATATCACCGGTGTGGTCAATACCCCTCCACCGGTTGCAGACTTTACCGCCAACAACACAATTATCTGCCCCGGTCAGCAAATCAATTTTTCTGACTTAAGTACAAATAGTCCTTCCACATGGGTATGGAGTTTTACAGGAGGAACACCTGCTTCCTCCAGTTCTCAAAATCCGGCAGTGACCTACAATGCCCCTGGAACTTATGCAGTGTCTTTGACAGTAACTAATCCCGGCGGTAATGATACGAAGAATGTAAATGGATTTATTATCGTTGGAGGTGGTACAACGGCAAGTATAACGCCTCCAACCAATACAGCGATTTGTGGTTCGGGTTCTGTTACCCTTACTTCAGCAAATACGGCAACTTCTTATCAGTGGCTGTTAAATGGTAGTCCGATTTCTGGTGCGATATCTTCGTCTTATACGGCTACTGCCGCAGGTACTTATGATTTAGTTGCAATTACCGGGACTTGTTCAGATACCTCTAATACTTCAGTTGTTATAACTGTAACTCCGGCAACACCTGCTGTTGTTAATATTCAGAACGGTATCACTACGATTTGTGGTACTCAAGGTGCAGTACTTTTAGGCTCCGGTGGTGGAACCTATCAATGGTTAATTAATGGCACACCTATACCTGGAGCTACCAACAGTACATACGCTGCCAATCAGGCAGGGAGTTATGATCTGGTGGTAGATAATGCCGGATGTTTAGATACGACCAATTCCTCTACCAGCATTGTACAAGGGACTCAGCCTACTGCAAACTTCTCCCATACGGTTTTGAATAATCAGGTCACATTTACCGATGGCTCCGCCAATGCTACCACCTGGTTCTGGGATTTTGGAGATGGAAATACCAGCAATGTTCAAAATCCGGGATCTAATACTTATGCGAACACCGGCACCTATGTGGTAACACAAATTGTGACCAATGGTGGATGTAGTGATACTGTTGTGTATCAGGTTATCATTACCACCTTGTCTGCAAATGGTTTAATGTCAGAAGATGCTTTGGAAATTTACCCTAATCCAAGTCAAGGCGTATTTAATATTCGTCTTGGAGATGAGGGTGGTCGTACGGTACAATTGTCCATTTTAGATGTAAATGGTAAAGAGGTGTTTCTCAAAAATCTTCAGGATAATGCAACCCATGCCATAGATATTACCAGTTTGGCTAAAGGAAATTATGTCCTGAGACTGACGCACGAAAAGGGTAGGAGTGAGCGCAAGATTGTGCGGAACTAAGGAACCAATACTCAAAAAAAACGACGCATGAGAATGCGTCGTTTTTTTTTGTGGATTTAGTTAGTCAAAGGTTCAAGATTTATGTAGCCGGGATATAGGTCTTTTTACTTGCTTCCGCATTGGGTTACCTAACCCCACCCCCCAATTGGCTTGCACCAAGCGGAGGCTTGCACCAAGCGGAGGCTTGCACCAAGCGGATTTTTCAAACTCAACTTCCTCTAATTTTAAATTGTTGAAGATTGATCTGTCAATATAAAAATTGTCAGATACTTGTGCGTAAGGCAACTATAAAGGGTTAGGCAGTAAATTTTTCAAGAATCATGAAGCCAAAATATCTCCCAGTGCCAACAAGTCTTTTTGTATTTCTAACTTGTGCCGAATGGCTTTGCTAAATGGCGTGAACTTGACTTTGCCATTCACCATTCCTGCCATTTCATTTTGACGCCCTTGCAACAAGGCTTGAACGGCCGCAGCGCCCAAACGACCGCCCAATACCCGGTCAAAACATGTAGGACTGCCGCCTCTTTGCATATGCCCCAGAATGGATACTTTGATCTCATAATGGCTAAATTTTTCTTTTACTTTTTTGGCAATTTCATAAGCGCCACCGGCATCATCCCCTTCTGCAACAATAATAATACTGGAAGTCTTCTGCCGCTTCCATCCGGTTTCAAGTTTCTGGATCAGATCTTCCATGTAAGTTTTCGTCTCAGGCACCAGAATGGCCTCTGCGCCTGAAGCCAGACCGCTCCAGGTAGCAATGAAACCCGCATCTCTTCCCATGACTTCAATAAAGAACAACCGGTTGTGAGAATCGGCCGTGTCTCGGATTTTATCAATGGCCTGCATGGCGGTGTTTACGGCGGTATCAAAGCCGAGCGTAAAGTCTGTGCCATATAAGTCATTGTCAATGGTACCGGGAATTCCGATGAATGGAATATGATGTTCTTTCAGGAAAATCTCTGCACCGGTAAAAGTTCCATTGCCTCCAATTGCTACGATGCCATCAATTTTGTGTTTGCGTAATTGAGCTGCAGCTTTCTTTCTTCCTGCTTGGGTCATAAATCTTTCGCTTCTGGCAGACTTCAGAATGGTGCCTCCTCTTTGGATGATATTACTGACAGACTTGGAGTCCATCGGTGTAATTTCTCCATCAATCATACCATCATAGCCACGGTAAATTCCGAACATATTCGCACCTTCATAAATGCCGGTTCTGACAATTGCCCGAATGCAGGCATTCATTCCAGGGGCATCTCCACCTGAGGTGAATACACCAATATTTTTGATTTTTTTAGCCATGAGGTAAAAATATAGAATTTCGGCTTGCACCAAGCGGGGGCTTGCACCAAGCGGAAGACCTCCTTACTTTTGTGTATGTTCGATATTGAACCTTGGTACGGTTGGCTTCACCTTTATGACTCGGAACAGGATGAAAATTCTCCATTTTTCGGCGTTGAGCACAATCTGTTCGAATATGACCGAAGCATTTATGACATGCCGGCACATCCCCTTTGGGAAGATTTCGATTCTGAAAACCTCCTGATGAAAATTTTGTATGCGGATTACAATAAAGGGTATTGTATAATTGAGTTGATAGGGGAATGGAATGATCTGCAGTTTAACGATTTTCGGTTGATGCGCGACAATTGTTTGCAATATCTTTTTGATGCCGGTATAGATAAATTCATCCTTCTGTGCGAGAATGTGTTTTCCGCATTTCTTGAAATGGAGGATTATTATGAAGCTTTTACTGAGGAATTATGGCCGGAGGGCTATATCCATTTGCTTAAAGCGAGGGCGGAAGTTAAAGAAGAGTTTTTACGATACGGCATTTCGGCTTTTGTATCCTGGAGTGAATCTTTGGACCAATTGAACTGGCGAAAGCTTCATCCGGATCAGATATTAAGCCTTGTCGAGGAAACGAATCAAAAACTCCTGGGTAAGTAACTTACCGGACTTGAGGGGGTAAGTAACTTACCGGATTTAAGGGGTAAGCAGCTTACCGGACTTGAGGGGTAAGTAACTTACCGGACTGAAAGGGTAAGCAGCTTACCTAGGACCAAAGTTTTAATATTTGTTCGCTGTGATTGCTTACTTCAACTTTTTCAATTACATGGTCGATCTTGCCGGTTTCACCAATCAAATAGGTGACTCGTGCTGTCCCCATATACTTCCTTCCATACATACTTTTCTCTACCCATACTTTATAGGCCTCTACTAAGCTGTGGTCCGTGTCCGCTAGCAATGGAAAGGGCAATTCAAATTTTTTGATGAATTTTAAATGCGATTTTTCATCATCAACGCTTACGCCCAGAACCACGATGCCTGCTTTTTGTAAAGCTTCATAATTGTCTCTGAGGTTACAGGCTTCTTTGGTACATCCGGGCGTATCATCTTTGGGGTAAAAGTAAATGACAACTTTCTTTCCCTTGAAGTCTTTTAGACTTACCGTGTTACCATTCTGGTCTTTGCTCTTGAAATCCGGCGCTTTGCTACCGGGAGATAAATATTCTGGCATAAGTTTAAATTTATTTTAAAACAGATATTTCAGGCAACAGGTTCAATCTTAAAAAAGGAAGTCCATTTCCCATTCGCGTAATTTTTTTAAGGTAGGGTCATTTTTTTGACCGCTTTGTTACCTACCCGATCCGAGACTTGAATTTCCAATGACTTCTCACCTTTGGGGAGTAGATGGGCATCTATGCTTCTCTTTTGTTGGCTCGTATTACCACTTTTTAATTCCGCCGGCAGCCATATCTCATTGACAAATACGGCAACACTATTCTCCTCTAAGCCGGCACCGCCTGAATCAGAAATTGAAAATTGAATACTGCCACCGGGTTTATAGGTTACGGAACTAATGACGGGTGCTTTTTGGTCACATGCCAGACAAAAAGATCCGAATTCCGAAAAGGATGCACCGTAATAATCTCCGGACCGAATTTGATTTTCTAAATAGGCTGCCTGGCTTCCCTCACAATTGGCAACAAACATTTGATTCGGATTAGGAATTGGTCGTGTGGCACGAATACGGATTTCACCCGCTTTCATCAGGGGATGATCTTTTCTTCCGATTTTGTATATCGGAGACCAAGTGTCCCAACGCATTCCCTGATTCTTAATTTCCAATGCAAAAGTATCCGGATTAAAGCCAGGTTTTGTCAATAGGCTTAAACCCTCCCATTCAAATTGGTTATCCCTGCCCGGATAAATTAGGGTTCGATAGTGAAAGGATTGTTTTATAGATCCTGATTTATTTTGAATTTTTACGGGAAAAGGCGCTTGAACTTCCCAATGATAGTAAATAGATTTAGTATCCCAGGCTGTTGGTTTTAAAAGTTGTTTACTCCCATCATCCAATAGTATTTCAAGACCTTCAAGGGTTTGGCGGTCAACCGGGGATATTTTTATGTATAGCGCCTGGTCACTTTGTACTAAGGATATCCCAGGTTTCACTGAAGATGTTTCCGGAAAAGTGGGAAAGGGGGGAGGTGGTATATTGCGCAGCCAGCCTGTCACTTCAGTGGTATTGCCGTGGATATCTGAAAAGACCAGTTTCCAGGAATGGGGGTTCGAATCGAAGAACTGTATTCTTCCCGCCTCTGTCTGTTCCGGATAACATTGTAAGGTGCTACCATCTCCGACGAAACATCTTTGTATGGCTTCGCCCTTTGTTGTAAAGACTTTGTAATCTACATGATGGTTAATTTGTCTTTTTTCCTCAAACCCAAATTTTTCAAATTGGAAACGATAATGGATGGAATCATCTATCCATAAAGAAACACGGGGAACATTTATTTTAAATGCCTCTGGTCGTAAACGGTCTGTGACGACATATTCAATACCAACAAGTCCATGAATAAAGACTGTATCCGCAACTTTGTATTTGCCATTACCAAGACTTACCGGGATAAATTCTTTGGGGGTCGGACTTCTCTGAATATAGGCATTGGGGGCTATAGGGCGGAAGCGTATTTTTTCCGGTACCGGGCGGTAGGTATCTTGAAACAACGATTTATAAAATGGCAGAGGGTTGATTATGGTCTCTTCATTTTCGCGGATTTCAAAATGTAAATGAGGACCTCCAGATGACCCGCTGTTGCCTGACCAGGCTATTAAATCTCCTTTTTTGACCCGATGGATTTTGGGCGGAAAGTACCAATCTACATAGTTTTGTTGTACCTGTCTTTGTCGGTTAAAAACAGAATCCTCCAATACCGGAATGAATTTATCAAGATGTGCATAGGCCGTCAAATAGCCATTGTCATGCTGGATATAAATGGCATTCCCAAAGCCTTTGGTGCTGATTTTAATTCGATAGATCCACCCATCTGCAACCGCATAAACCGGCTCTCCAATTTTACCTCCCGTTCGGATGTCTAAACCGGAGTGAAAATGATTTTTTCTAAGATCGCCAAAGCCCCCGGATAAATCCGGATTCAGGCGAATCGGAAATTGAAATTCAGTTTGTGCCTTTAATGCGAAACACGCAAATAAGAAAATGAACCTCCACACATTATCTGACATGCAAGTCTAATAATTTTTCTCCGTTTAAATAACCTTCCAAATGATCGCCAATGGATACTTTTCCAACACCGGCAGGCGTACCTGTAAAAATTAAATCTCCGGTTTTTAGGTGGAAATATTTTGATAAAAAAACAATCAGACTTTCAATATCAAATAGCATATCCTGACTGTTGCCTTTTTGTCTTAATTCTCCATTCACATAAAACTCTAAATTTAGATTTTTATGATCCGGATAATTTGTGACAGAATTGAAATTTGAAATAGGGGCTGAATAATTAAACGCTTTTGCCAGCGTCCATGGAAGACCTTTCTTTTTGGCTTCCTCTTGCAATTGTCTTGCTGTAAAATCGATTCCAAGACCTATGCCTTCCAGGTAAGAAAAGGCAAATGGCCTCTGGATGTTCTTGCCCTCTCGGCTAATACGATAAACAATTTCACACTCGTAATGAATTTCTGAATTAAAATCCGGCAAATAAAAATCCTCCCCCGGCTTTAATACAGCCGTATCCGGTTTAATGAATACTACCGGTTCTGCCGGTACAGGATTATTTAATTCTTTGGCATGATCTGCATAGTTTCTGCCAATACAAAGTATTTTCATAATGCTGATTTTAAGTTACAAAGATAGCATGGGGAAATGGGAAAATAAAACTTTGAAATGCCTGTCTTAGTCCCTAAATGCCGGTATTCTACTTACCAGATTATTTCAGATTTCCCGATTTGTTTTAGGAAATCATTGGTTTTAGAAAAATGCCTGCATCCCATAAATCCTCTATACGCAGAGAGCGGAGAAGGATGTGGGGCTTCGAGGATTAAATGTCCTTGATTGTGCATATTCCGGACCAAACTGACCCCCTATTCCGGGCCAAACTGACCCCTCTGATTTTGGATGTTAATTCTACCATGAAAAGAACTAGGGCAAAGTTATTTGGTTTTTCTTAATGATTTTCCTTTAAGCTCGATTCGGTGAGCTGAACCGAGGATTCTGTCTAGGATTGCATCAGCAATGGTTGGCTCGTCAATAATGTCATACCAAGCATTAACCGGGAGCTGCGAACAAATTATTGTAGATTTTTGACCGTGTCGGTCTTCGAATATTTCCATTAAATCCAGACGATT
>CANHCC010000124.1 GCA_947459115.1 Bacteroidota bacterium
ACTTTGGCAAAGTGAGAGAAGTCAAATCGTAAATATTCCGGATGCACCAAAGATCCTCTTTGTTCGACATGCGTTCCCAATACTTGTCTTAACGCTGCATGTAATAAGTGCGTAGCAGAGTGATTGCGTCGGATCGCAGCCCGTCGTTCTGAATCAACACGGGCGGTAAAGGATGCTTCGGGAACTTCAGGAAGAGATTGAAGGGTATGGATAATCAGGAAGTTTTCTTTTCTGGTGTCCAGAACTTTTATTTCTTCTTTTTCTGAAATCAGGATGCCACTGTCTCCAACTTGCCCTCCACTTTCAGCATAGAAAGGCGTTTTGTCTAAGACTGCCTCATAAATTTCTCCGGACTTGGCCGTTACAATTCTATATTTTTGAATACGACAGGAATCTTCGAGGGTGTCATACCCGGTAAATATATTTTCGGTTTGTGTGCCTACTTCTACCCAATCTCCTTTTTTGACTTCTGCTGCTTTTTTACTGCGTTCTTTTTGCGCCAGCATGTTGCGCTCAAACCCTGCTGTGTCCACCGTAAATCCTGCTTCTTTAGCCATCAATTCGGTAAGGTCAGCCGGAAATCCAAAGGTGTCATATAGTTCAAAAGCAAAGTCTCCGGAGATGATTTTCGGACTTCCTTTGGGGTGTTTTTCCAGATAGTCAGAAAACAGAACGGATCCCTTTTCGAGTTTAGATAAGAAGCCTTTCTCTTCTTCTTCAATTATGCGTGTAATAAAATCCAGTTGTGCGGATAGTTCCGGGAATGCGGCGCCCATTTCTTTGGCTAGTACCGGAACCAATTTGCAGAGAAAAGGTTGGTTTTGTCCTAAAAATCTAAATCCATAACGGGAGGCTCTGCGCAACACTCTGCGGATAACATAACCTGCCCCCGTGTTAGATGGTATCTGCCCGTCTGCAATGGCAAAACTCACTGCCCGGATATGGTCCAGCACAACGCGCATAGCGATATCTATGCTCTCCTCGTTTCCATATTGAAGGCGGGTTTGATGCTCCAGCCAGGTTCTCATACCGGAGAATACATCAATGTCGTAGGTGGATTTTGTGCCCTGAAGCACCATACATAAGCGTTCAAATCCCATCCCCGTATCGACATGTCGGCTGGGGAGGGGAACCAGGGATCCATCTGCCTTTCGATTGAATTGCATGAAAACCAGATTCCAGATTTCGATTACCTGGGGATGGCCCTCATTGACCAAAGTTTTTCCGTCAATCTTTTTTCGATCCTCTTCATGACGAATATCCACATGTATTTCGGAGCAAGGACCACAAGGACCCGTATCTCCCATTTCCCAGAAGTTATCTTTTTTATTTCCTCTTAGGATTCGGTCTTCAGCAATCCATTTTTTCCAAAAATCCGCTGCTTCCAGATCTTCTGCCAGATTTTCTTTGCTATCACCACCAAAAACGGTGACATATAAGCGTGTTTTGTCAATGCCATATACTTCCGTGAGGAGTTCCCATGCCCAGGCAATGGCGTCTTCTTTGAAGTAATCTCCAAATGACCAGTTTCCCAACATCTCAAACATGGTATGGTGGTAGGTATCATGCCCTACTTCCTCCAAGTCGTTGTGTTTACCGGATACCCGAAGGCATTTTTGGGTATCGGCAATTCGTGTGGAACCGGCCGCTTTTTCTCCGAGGAAAATTTCTTTGAACTGGTTCATCCCCGAGTTGGTAAACAAGAGGGTAGGGTCATTTTTGACCACAATAGGGGAAGAAGGGACGATTTCGTGCCCTTTTTGGCGGAAAAATTCCAGGAATTTTTCGCGAATTTCTTTTCCGGAAAGCATTACAGCAGGGTGAATATTTCGATATTTCGGAATAAAATTACACACTTTGAGGCAAAGTGGTTGGGGTTTCAATTTTTATTCTATATTTTTGCATGTGGTGGATTATCCACAGACTGTCCTGGAATTATGACAGGAGGTCTGTGAATAAACTTTAACCCGTTAATATTTAATCGGATGGCAAAAGTCAAATATTACTACGACACAGAAACCTGCACTTATGAAAAAGTGCAATGGAGTTTCAGGTCCTTTCTGAAGGACGCTTCCGTTTATGCCTTTGGTTCTGTTTTGGCAGGGGGGATTTTCTTTTGGGGGGCATATACATTTTTAGATAGCCCCAAAGAGGCGATGCTTCGTCAGCAAAATGATGAAATGCGTACGCAGTTGGGGTCTTTAAATGAGAAGTTGAATTTGGTACAGGCCAGGTTGGAAGAAATTCACGAAAAAGACAATGTTCTGTACAGAAGCATTCTGAATGAAAAAGAAATTTCAGATGACACCTGGCAGGCAGGGGTAGGGGGAAGCGAAAAATATGTTGAGACAACCGTAGAGGAACTTAACGAGACCTCTCGGCGTGTGGAAGAATTAACCTACAAGCTTGAGTTACAATCGAAAAGTTTGGATAAGCTGATGACTTCTTCGGAGAAAATGAAGGAGAAACTTAAGCGTATTCCTTCCATTCGTCCGGTGGCAGGCGGCGTAGTGAGTGGGTTTGGGAATCGAATTCATCCAATCAATAAAGTTCGGCATGTGCATACCGGTATAGATTTCATGGCAAAGACCGGAACGCCGGTAGTCGCCACTGCGGATGGAGAGGTTGTTATATCCGGAATTAAAGGCAATGGATACGGGATTCATGTGGACATCAATCATGGATACGGATATCTAACAAAATACGCACACTTGAGTAAAGTAAGTGTGAATGTGGGTCAGAAAGTAAAACGAGGAGATGTGATTGGTTATACCGGTAACACAGGATTATCCAAAGGCCCTCACTTGCACTATGAAATTGAGAAAAATGGTCAAAAAATAAATCCGATTGATTTCTTCTACTCTGATTTGTCGCCTCAGCAATACCTACAATTGCGGAAGCAGGCAGATCATGAAAACGAGTCAATGGACTAATATCGGATGGAGGACCAGACAGATATCAGAGAAGAGATAGTAAAGTCTTATTATTCGATCTCTGAGGTTTCGGAAATGCTTGAATTAGCACCCTCGTTAATTCGTTTTTGGGAAAGTGAGTTTGAAATGCTTCAGCCCAGAAAGAATAAAAAGGGTAATCGAATTTATACAGAATCGGACATTAACTTGTTGAAAGAGATTCGATATCTGGTAAAAGACCGGCGTTATACGCTGGAAGGCGCAAGGGAAAAAATGAAGGGGAATCGGGAAAAAGTGACTGCAAATTTGCAAACCCGAGAAACCTTGCTGAAATTGCGACGCTTTTTGGAGAATCTTCGGGATTCATCGGAAAGAACATAACATTCGGGATGTGGCTCAGCCTGGTAGAGTACTCGTCTGGGGGGCGAGGGGTCGTGGGTTCAAATCCCGCCATCCCGACTGAATGAAAGGCCGCTGTGCTGGTGAAAGCCAACAGCGGCTTTTTTGTTTTTACCGGGTTTTGTAGGATTAAATTTAATTTGATTCAATAGGCCCCCCGGTTGACACCCAACCCTGGTTGACACCCAACCCTGGTTGACACCCAACCCCGGTTGACATCCAACCCTGGTTGACACCCAACCCCGGTTGACACCCAACTCCGGTTGACACCCAACCCCGGTTGACATAAAAACCAAGAATAAAACTTTTACCCTCCCGGGAAATGCTATATCCTGAACGAACCTTCGTAATTTTCCGACGATGATTCAATCTGTCTTTCAAACCCTGGGTTCCAGAATGTCCGTCGCCGGCCTTAATTTTCTGCTGGTGGTGCTGTGTGCCAGGTGGTTTGGGGCAGAAGGAATGGGGAAAATCAATCTACTTAAAACGGAACTGGCTTTGCTGGTATTGGTGGCCGGGTTTTGTGGTACTTCCTCCCTGGCCTATCTGGCTTCCCGATTCCCCTTGCGCTACCTGTATCAGGCTGCCATCGGAGGCGCTGTTCTCCTGGCAATGGCCGGCACAGTTTTGCTTTTTTTGTACAACCCCGGCTTGCCGGAGTCTTTTTTTGTGATTTTACCCATGTTGGTCTTTCTGCTAACTATGGTTCAGATTCAACAGGGCCTGTTGTTGGGGGCCGGTGAACTGAATGGGCATAACCTGACGGGTATTGTGCTGGCCGCCTCCCAATTGATGTTCGTGTACTGGATGGTGCCCGGCGATTCTAGTCAGCTTTCCGAAGACTACGCCAGGGCCCTGCGTTTCAGTTATTCGCTTACCTTGATTTTTTCTCTGGTGTGGCTTCTAAAAGTTTGGAACACGGGAACGCAAAACAGTTTGTTCGAAAGTACCAAAGCGCTTTATGCTTATGGGTTTCGAGCCCAGTTGTCCAATCTGGTTCATTTTTTTAATTATCGTCTTACCTTTTATTTCTTAGAATATTTTTCAGGAAATGCCTCCCTGGGTAAATTCGCCTTAGGCGTTTCTATTGCGGAAGCCGTGTGGTTAATTAGTCAAAGTATTGCAACGGTGCAGTATATGAAGGTCTCCCGGGCAGATAATCCGGAAGAGACCATTATCCCCACCATCCGCTTTGCCTGGATGAGCCTCGGTCTTGCGGGCCTTGCGGTCGGGGGTATTCTAATTTTGCCTGAATCCTTTTTTGTCCGCATTTTTTCGGAAGATTTCAGGGAGTCGGTTCCGGTATTGTATTGGTTATTTCCAGGGATATTGGCTCAGAGTTTTTCCACTCAACTGGCACATTATTTTTCAGGTCGGGGCATGTATGGCGTGAATTTGTGGGGCTCTCTGATCGGGGTTGGTATGAATGCCATATTGGGTTGGTTGCTCATCCCCTACCTCGGGATTCAGGGCGCTGCCATTACTGCCTCAGTGGCTTATGTGGTCATTATGATCTGGCAGAGCCTCATGTTTAAGCGCATTTCAGGGGCGTCCTGGCGTGTTTTTCGGCCATTTACAGGCTGGAAGTAACAACCGGTTCCCTTTCAACTCTCACCGGCAGAGGCAATGCTGAAGGTATCTCTTTTTCTCCGGAGATGCCTGGGCCAGGAGACGGGTTTAACGCCTATTCTACAGGTGATTTTCATTCACAGGGTTTGAAGACGTCCGAGAATACCTGACTTATTGCCTAACATGGGAATCCCGAAGTTTCGAATGTTGAGATTTTTATCCTCCACCTGCTTTGTTTACGCCGGCATTTTTGCTTGTTTTGGGTAATATTTTTTAAGTGTAAGTTTTATGGCCTCAAAAGCGCATAATTTCAGTGCCGGTCCGGGTATATTGCCTGCCGAAGTTTTAAAAGCAGCATCCGATGCTTGCCTGGATTTCGATAACCTCCAACTTTCTCTCCTGGAGATATCCCATCGCAGTAAAAATTTCGAAGCGGTGATGGATGAAGCGAGAGATTTGGTTAAGCAATTGCTGGGTCTCGGAGATGGCTGGCAAGTCTTATACCTCGGTGGTGGGGCCTCCCTACAGTTCGCCATGGTACCTGCGAATCTTCTTCGTACCAATGGAACGGCTGCTTATGTCAATACCGGTGTTTGGGCTACCAAAGCCATCAAAGAAGCCAAGCTCGTGGGCAATGTCAATGTCATCGCTTCATCGGAGGACAAAAACTTTGCCTATATCCCCAAAGGATACGACATCCCCAGGGACGCGGACTATTTACACATTACTTCCAACAATACCATTTTTGGAACCCAGATGAAGGCCTTCCCGAAATCTGACATTCCGGTTGTGGTGGATATGTCCTCAGATATTTTTTCTCGTCCGATAGACGGGAATCAGTTTTCCCTCATCTACGCCGGTGCCCAGAAAAACATGGGCCCTGCCGGAACGACCATGGTTGCCGTGCGGGAAGATGTTTTAGGCAAGACCGGAAGAAAGAATTTTTCCATGTTGGATTATCAGGTTCAGATTAAAGGCGGGTCTATGTATAATACGCCTCCGGTATTCCCGGTATATGTCTGTATGTTGACCCTGCGTTGGTTGATTAAAAATGGTGGCCTTAGTTGGATTGAAAAAGTCAATAACGAAAAAGCCGCTTTGATGTATGGCGAAATTGATCGGAATAGTCTCTTTCAGGGAACGGTATTAGATTCTGCAGATCGCTCTATGATGAATGCCTGTTTTGTGATGACCAAGCCGGAATTGGAGCCGGAGTTTGATAAACTTTGGAAAGAAGCCGGTATCAGTGGTATTCGCGGTCACAGGGATGTAGGGGGGTACAGAGCTTCCTTGTATAATGCCCTCCCCTTAGAGTCTGTCAAGGTGCTTGTGGAAACAATGCAGCATTTCGAGCAAAAATTCGCCTGATAAATATGAGCATAAAAATATTAGCCAATGATGGCATTGATGCCGCCGGCCTGAAAATACTAACCGATGCCGGATGTGCAGTTGTAGCTGAAAAGGTAGCCCAGGAAAACCTGGCTCAGGCCATCCAAACGGAAGGCTATACCGTACTGACCGTGCGCAGTGCTACTCAGGTCAGACAGGACCTTATCGATGCTTGTCCAGGATTAAAAGTGATCGGCAGAGGGGGCGTTGGGATGGATAATATTGATGTGGAATATGCCCGAAGCAAAGGCATTGCCGTTATCAATACCCCGGCAGCATCCTCTCATTCCGTGGCGGAATTGGTTTTCGCCCACTTTATGGGGGCAGCCAGATTTTTATATGATTCCAACCGTCATATGCCGGTATCCGGGCTGGCCGAATTTAATACCCTGAAGAAAAAGTATGCTCCCGGGATAGAGTTAAAAGGCAAGACCCTCGGTATCATTGGTCTTGGACGAATCGGACAGGCTGCTGCTGCAATTGGGGCCGGCCTTGGTATGAAGGTAATTGGTCATGACCCTCTGCTTACTTCTGTCAAAGTTTCCCTGGATATTCAGGGCATTTCCCCCAAGCCTGTTCTTGAAGTGCATAGTCAATCTCTAGAGACTGTCCTGGCACAGAGTGATTTTTTGACGATACATGTTCCCGGTGGACAAATAATTGGTAAAGAAGAATTCTCCAAATTGAAGAAAGGCGTGGTGTTAGCCAATACCGCCAGGGGAGGCGTAATAGAGGAAGCCGGATTGATTCAGGCCTTGAATGATGGCATCGTAGCCCATGCCTGCCTTGATGTATTTATGAATGAACCTAAACCTTCAACTGAAATCTTAAGCCATCCTAAAATTTCTTTGACGCCCCATATCGGTGCCTCTACCAATGAAGCTCAGGAAAGAATCGGGGTTGAATTGGCGGAGAAAATTTTGGAGGCGCTGAAATAATTCCGATTCATGGCGCGCATCTTTCCATTTGCCGGGATTCGGCCTCTGCCCGAGTTAGCTGCTTCGGTGTCTTCTCGTTCTCCCGATCGCTATAGCCCCGAAGAATTGCAGGATACCCTGAATCGCAATGCGCATTCCTTTCTTCAGATTATTTTTCCCGATCACGCAGATGGAAAGCCCACTAAGCCCGGAAGCATGGAGCGTTTACAAAAAATTAAACAACGCTATCTGGAATTTCGCGGGAAAGGGTATTTTCTTCAGGAGGATAAACCTGTTTACTATGTGTATCAGCAACAGACAGCCGGATGGAATTATACCGGCATTATTGCCTGTTCAGATGTAAGGGATTATGAAGAAGGGATTATTAAAATCCATGAACAAACCCTGACAGACCGGGAAGAAAAACTTCGGGAATACCTGGAAATTTGTGATTATAATTCTGAGCCGGTTTTGTTTTGCTATCCGGATCATTCCGGTATTCAGGAAATCCTCCACTCCGTATTAAGGACCACCCCTGTGTATGATTTCTCGACAAGAGGAGAATTACATCATAAATTATGGGTGATTGAGAAGGAAGAACAGGTACAACAATTACATCAATATTTTTCTGAAATACCGGCGATTTATATTGCAGATGGTCATCACCGTTCCGCTTCTTCAGAAGCTTTGGCGAAAGCCCGTCGTCTGCAACATCCGGGTTATTCCGGTGCCGAGCCCTGGAATTTTTTTATGGGGATTTATTTTCCCGAATCTTCTCTCAGGATATTTGATTACAACCGTTTGGTGAAAGATTTAAATGGCTTGGAGGTTCATGCGCTTTTGGAAAAAATCTCTGCAGCATTTAACATCACGGCCTGTGGTAAGGAAGAAACGCGTCCTTCAGGAAAACATCTGTTTTCCATGTATGTTGAAGGCGAGTGGTACACCCTTCATCTTAAAGCGGGTTTGGTAG
>CANHCC010000125.1 GCA_947459115.1 Bacteroidota bacterium
GCCGGAACGGAACCTGTACAAACAGATTGATTACTCGAAATAGTGTTATTGCCAAGGGGTTGCTCAACAATAACAGATATTGTATTCCCAACAAATGAACTACAGACACCGGACGATACCAACCTTCGTAGATACAAAGTACTATTTACTGTACCAGATAAATAATTTTGACCCGTTGCATTCGAAATATTATTCCAGGTACTATTATTCGAACTGCTTTGCCATTGATATAAAAATAACCCATTCCCTCCTGCAGGGGTTGAACCCGTAAAGAAGGCGGGGTTGTTTCCCCCACAAATTGTCTGATTATTCCCGATGGTATTATTGCTTATACCTGAAACTACCTGAATCAGTGCTGTGGCGCTAATTGAATTACAGATTCCTGAATTCACCAACCTTCTGACATATAGAGTCGAAAATTGAGCAGGTAAAAGTCCATAATTTTGGGTATTCCCAATTGGCAAATTGGACCATGTGCTGTTGTCCGTACTACTTTGCCAGGTATATGTATATCCACCTGTGCCTCCTGTGGGCAGCGTTCCGGTCAATGCCGTGGGAATTGTCCCTGAGCAAATCGTTTGACTGGAACCAATTCCATTAGTACCTATAGAAGGTAAGACCGTCATCACCACCAGAGTACTGGTATTAGCAGAACAAATACCGGAAGTTATGATGCGCCTGAAATAAGTATTTGTATTCAGAACACTTAAATTCAAATTCTGCTGAGTTCCACTTGGTACAGAGCTCCAGGTAGTCATATTGCTACTGCTCTCCCACTGATATTGGTAAATACCGGTTCCTCCTGCCGGCAAGGTACCGGTTAATGGGCTTGGCGTATCACCCTGACAAATGGTTTGTGCCGACCCTATCGTATTAGAACTTATGGGCTGATCCACAGCCACTAATATTGATGTTGAGGTATTGGTGCAAGTCCCTGAAGTGACAATGCGTCTGTAATAAAGTGAAGAGGACGCAATCGGAGGAGAATAACCAATGGCAATAGCCCCTGGTATGGATGCCCAAGTAATATTATTGCTACTTGATTCCCAGACATAAGTATAAGTCCCATTCCCACCCGCAGGGCTACTACCGGTAAGAGCAACAGGAACAGAACCGGAACAAACGGTTTGTGAACTACCAATTAAATTATTTGTAAGCGCCGGTAGAACCGTAACAAAAATAGAATTTGATGTAACTGAAGAACAAGCACCACTGCTTACCAAACGACGGAAATATACGCCTGTGGCGAGAGAGCCCGGCGAAAAGGAATTACCGGTTTGAGTGGGCACGCTAGTCCAGGAGCTATTATTCAATGAACTTTGCCATTGATAGGAATAAATGCCATTTCCACCCGTGGGCAATGTGCCGGTTAGCAGCGTTGGCGCTTGTCCTAAACAAATGGTCTGGGTATTCCCAATCGTATTATTGCCAACGATAGCTTGAACCGTAACGACAATAGTGTCTAAATTCACACAACTATTATTGTCTGTCTGGGATACCTGAAAAGAAAAAACACCTGCACCGGTGGAAGTAAAGACAGGTGCAGAAACATTTGTTGCACTCAGCCCGGTACCAGGCGTCCAGGCATAGGTATAACCCGGCGTGCTAGGTCTGCCCAATGAAAAAAATTGCCCCTGACAAATTGAGGTATCATTTCCGGCAAAAGCAAGATTAGCCGGATGAATCAAAACAAGAGCGGTATCATAGACCGTGCTGGAACAAAGCGTGTTGGCAACAATAATTCTGACCGTATCTACCCGATTAGGATTGCCATTCAACAAAGGAGATATATTTAAGTTGGCTACCGCATTATTCAAACCAAAATTAATTGTACCGGATAGCGTGGTATAATCCACTCCATTCAAGGCGTTTCCACTAATAATGTAGGGGACATTCATTACAGAGGTAGTATCGCCTGAACGCCTGAACTGAACAACGCCATTAGAGCAACCTCTTCTGGCATTCACAACTGTCGTTGTAACATCTGTACTGTTGTAGGTGCAAAACATACTGCCTCGCTCCAGAAAAATTCCGGAATCCAGGAAGCAATCATACCCATCTGCAATAGCAATTTTAACATGATAGGTACCGCATATATTAGGAATAAAAATTTTTGCGGTCAACTTAACTGTAAATCCATCATACTCTACCGTTAAACCTCCTGTATTATTTACAAATAAACTATTGTTGGTAGTGGCATTAACATAATTGAGCAAAATTGGTGGATTAGGGATAGGCACATTCGTCGGCAACAACGCAATGTTAGGGCTACCGGTTATCCCGGGTCCTGAAACAAAGATTCCCATTGCATCGCTAAATCCGGAGCCTACATATTCAGGGTATTCTTCCGATGCAAAGACAAAACTCATCCGAAGGGTGTCACATCCGGGCTGAACATCAAATTCCAGAATACAGGCATCGCGGGTTAAGGGTGTTGGAGAAGGACCATAAAATGTATTCAGAATATTGGTAAGATTAACATCTCCCGGCGGACGCCCTGAGGGCAATAACTGGCAAGCACCGGTGAAGGAGGAAAGATTCGGACCCGGAGCCGATCTAACATCTCCGGTGGAAAGCAAAACACCCTGTCCAATTCCAATGTTGGAAGAACTGCCATTAAACATGGCTCGTGCTGTATCCGGACAATTAAGGGTTATGTTGCTCACGACAATTCCCCCACCATTCAAGGAGTTCAGCATTTGAGTGCCATTGGCACCAGGTGTAACCACAAGCTGAGAATATACCTGACACGAAAACACCAAGCACCAGAGCAAAAAGCTCTGAGCCCAATAATGTAACATTACTTTAAAACGGTGCCCCATTGACGGCAAATGTGCTTAGATATTAAGACTGTGTTATTACGAATCTACCAGAATCACCCTAAAATTAGAGTTTTTTTCCCAAAGAACCATAGAGTTTTTTGTGAACAGTAATTTTAATTGAGCCAATTGGATATTCTATCTGAGATGTCAAAAAAAATCTCCCTGAAACTAAAATTTTTGAAGTTTTTTTTTCTACGAACTATTAAATATTACCAACTATTGAAATAAGTTATTTAACTTTGTAGCACACATTTAAAACACACAAAAAACAATGAAAAAAATTCAGATTTTATCCGCCCTCGTAGCCATGATTTTCCTGGTTGCTTGTAACAAAGGAGTTGACCCAAAATTGGTTGAATCCATGAAAACCGAAAACAGTGAATGGCAGGCAAAACTTGCTGATATGCAAGCTGCTAATGCGGCTCTTTCCGCTGAGTACGGTACTTTGAAAACCAATCTTATGACTTCATTAGGAGAAAAAGGTGCTGCTAAAATGATGGCTACTGATTCTGCTGAAATCGCTACTAAAGATGGTGAAGTAAACGGCGTTGTGACTAGTCACACAGATTTAGTTAACGGCTTTTCTGCCTTCTTAGCTGAAAATGACACTTGGTTGAACGAGCTTGCCAGCAAAAAAGTATCAACTGAAGAAGCTCAAAAATCTTGGGAAGAGAAAAAAGCTAAAGGTGCTGAGTTCGTAACTAAAAACGAAGAAATCGTTAAAACCTGGGCTGATTGGAAAGCTTCTTTCGAGACTTGGGCTGCTGAAAAAGTGACTAAATACAGCAATAAGAAGTAATCTTTTATTGTTGCTAAAAAAGGCTGTAGAAATACAGCCTTTTTTTTTGCCCTAAAATTTATAAAGAACCAAGCAAAATAACCTGGCGCTGAAGGGCCTGATGAAATTCGGAACGCACATTTTTGGAAAGTGGGACAGATGCATCCTCGATTAAAGTGAGAATGCCTCCATCTGCGGTTTTTTGATATCTTTCAATGTGATTCAAATTCACCAAATGCGACTTATGAACCCGAAAAAAACCGGAATCCTTTAGCGCCGATTCAAAATATTTCAGCGTTATGGCAACCAAAATAGGGGGTTTATCTTTTACATAAATCCGGGTATAATTAATGTCTGCTGCCATTCGAATGATCTCTTGAATTTCCAAAAGATAATATCCGGACTGGGATGGAATCATGATCTTTCCCGGATTGGGAATCTCCGGTCTGATAATCTGAGTAGGCTTTATAAAGGATTTCTCACGATCAATATAACGCAAACATTTCTGAATAGACTTCTCGAGAACACTATCCTCAACAGGCTTTAATAAATAATCAACTGCCTCCAGCCGGAATGCATCTAATGCAAAATTAGGATAAGAAGTAATGAAAATCAGATAGGGAAGAACTCCCGAGTACTTTTGAATGGCCTCAACACTATTCCCATCAGGGAAATTAATATCCAACAAGATGAAATCAGGATGATGTTTCTCTATAGCCAAAAACATATCCTCCAAATGATCCGGTTCTGAGACAATTTCAATCTCCGGAAACATCTTGGTAATCCGCATTTTCAAGGACTGTCGGACTAAAAACTCATCTTCTGCTATTATACACTTCATCCGTTTTCCTTACTGAACAACCTTTCATTAAGATTAGTAATACCGCCTTAAACGTCTTATTGTCCGTCTAAAAGTCATGTTAAAGATAGGAAATATATCTACAACCCCTTGAAGGATTTTATTCAAAAAATGACTACTCAATGGGAATAATTATACTGGGAGGTCTCGGTGCAGAAGAACCATATCCTGCTCATACAACAAGGCATATTTCCAACATTACAAATTAATCTTCTGATTTTAAAATTCTTGAACTCATTCAAAAAAATAGCCGGGATCGAAACCCCGGCTACGGACTAAACCATAAAAAGAGGGACGAACCCTCCGGAGCCAGGCGGCTCCTTTAAATAACCCAACAGCACAAAAGTACTTAGATTTTTTCTAATAGGCTTAATATTTTTCAAAAATATTCTTTGATTGATTGATATACTGCTTTTGCTTATCGAAAGCCATCGACCAAACAAAAAAAATCCGGCAATGCCGGATTTATGTTCCTTTTGAACTTTGGGGGGTGGCTTAATCCTCTTTCGTAATCAGAATTCCCATGACAGCCGTTTTAATGCTGTAGATAAAACGTCCGGACAAAAGTAAACAGCTAATTTGAAATCTGATTGGCACATGTCATCCCCCAAAAGTCATAAATACTTAATAAACATTTAATTAACTGATTTAATCAGAAAAATCAGATGAATAAATTCTACAAATTAATGGAGTAATTTAAGATTACGTCCAATACCGAGCTGAATTATTCTTTGGGTTTTACCGGTTGATTCAAATCCGCTGGCTTGACAACCCCTTGGATAAACAAATTCACCACAGGTTCGATTGGATCATTGGTAACTACGGTGATGGATTTTTGAATGCTTCCGTTTTGGCCAGTAGAATTAAAAATCGCCTTGGCTGTAGCGGTTTCACCCGGCTGAAGCGTCATTTTGTCCGGCTGAGAACTTGTACACCCACAACCGGGCTTCCATTTCCGAATCACAAGCTCCCCTGCCCCCTTATTCGTCAATCGAAAGGTGTGCTCCACAGAAGATCCCTGAATGATATCCCCAAAATTTACCTCTCTGGTCTCAAAGGAGACTCTCCCCATTTTAGCTTTTTCATCTGAAGATAAATGCGACACTCGATCCCCCCTATATCCAAAAAGACTGAACATTTTCTCCCCTTCGGCAGCTTCATCGGTGAAAAGCCGAAGTGGATAATAGACATTACCCCAATCCTCTGCCATGCTGCCATCCACACGAATAGTCAGAGATAGAGAATCATTGGGTTTTATAAGGCCTTCTTTAGGAACAACTGTGATATAAGCGGGGCCTTCGCTCCGTAATAATTGTACCGGATCGGCAGATTCATTAAAAAGGGTCACCCGAATTTCTTTGAACCCATCCGTGAACAGGGAATCAAAAGACATATAAGTCCCCGTTAAACGAATCTTCCCCATCTTCACCGGAAAGGACTCGGTTAGGGCCTTAGGCCTGGGGGTAACAACGCCCTTGATTTCAAGAATTTGAACCTCAGCATTGGCCAATACATCTTCTGGCCATTTTTTTACCGAAACCGTAATGGTTTTCAAAAAATCCCCCGGGCGACCTTCCGGGTCAAATTCCGCTGTCAGGCTACCTTTTTTTCCAGGAGGAATGGCATCCTTCTTAAAAACTGGGGTGGTACAGCCACAAGATGGCTTGGCTTCAGAGATTAAGATCGTATCCTTGCCAATATTTTTAAATTCAAAAACAGTTTTAACTCTTCCTGCCTCTTCTCGCAGCGTACCAAAATCATACAATAAAGAACTAAACTTTACTTTTTGAGAAAATACAGGAGAGAAAACCAAAGAAAGAAGCAGGAGAACAAAGCGTTGTTTCATAGAAGATTGCAAGCAGGTAAAACCAAGAATAAACCCTTACCATACACCCTTACATGTGATGGAGTAAACCGGCAAGAATTATTTGAATCATTGCCTCGGAAGTCAATTCAAGCAATAGTATAAAACTGAGCTGTTATTAGATTTCGTCTGACAAACTTCAATCAAAGTTCGTAAAAAAAGTCGGGAATTCAAATTAGGAGCTGAAGGGGAACCGACTCTGCCTTAATATTCGATTTTATCCTCCTTATCCTCCCAGGCTTTAAACGCCTTCAAAGCTTCTGTTCTTAATAAGGGCTGAAGCGGATAAGTTCTCTCAGCAGGGTTAAGCGGTATTTCCCGATAGATAAAATCATCATCAAACCCAATAGCAGCAGCATCTTCCCTGGTATTGCCATAAAACACCCGATCCGGTCTTGCCCAATAGATAGCGCCCAGACACATAGGACATGGCTCGCAGGTCGTATAAAAATCACAGCCTGTAAGCTGAAAACTATTAAGAACTTTACAAGCGTTGCGGATAGCAGTTACCTCCGCGTGCGCGGTGGGATCCAGGGAAGAGGTTACCAGATTGGTTCCGGTAGCAATAATCTTACCCTCTTTTACGACTAGAGCGGCAAAAGGACCTCCTTTTCCACTACCAACATTCTCAAGGGAAAGACGAATCGCCTCTCGCATAAAATCTTCAGGTGTCTGCATTAATTAAAACTAATTTCTTCTGACTGTCGGTTATAATAGCGCACGGTAGTAAAAGGAAGACTACTATCTGCAGTTACCCGAACCCATTTATTATATTTGAAAAACCATCGCATCCGGATACTGGGAAATCCACGCGTGAGATACGCTTCAATGTATGGATTAACCACAAGTTCCAGATAAGTTTGTTTGTGTTCCCGGAACAAAAAGTCCACATGCCCGGCAATTTCATCTGTAATCAGGATGGAAGGCATTATCTTACCGGTACCATTACAACTGGGGCAAACTTCTGAAGTTACGATATTAACCTCCGGCCTTACCCTTTGGCGGGTGATCTGAATCAGCCCGAATTTACTCATGGGCAGAATTGTGTGCTTAGCACGATCTCTGCGCATTTCTTCGGTAAGCCGATTGAAAACTGCTGTACGACTTTCCGACTTTCTCAGGTCAATAAAATCGACAACGATTATCCCGCCCATATCTCTCAAACGAAGCTGACGCGCAATCTCCGTTGCAGCATCCAGATTAATTCGAAGTGCATTCGCCTCAGGAGATTCATCTGACATTCTGGAGCTACCACTATTCACATCAATGACATGAAGCGCCTCCGTATGCTCTATCACAAGATACGATCCCGTGTGAATGTTAACGGTTTTACCAAAAGAGGCTTTAATCTGACGCTCGATGCCTAATTGCTCAAACAAAGCCACTTTGCCTTTGTGCAACTTCAACATTCTCTGACTATCCGGCTGATTAACTCGTAGATAATCGGATAATTCATTGAAGGTCTCCGTACTGTCTGTAATAATGGAATCAAACCCCACACTCAGCATGTCCCTTAAAAGGGATGAGGACCTGTCCATTTCACTCAGAACTTTTGACGGCGGCGTAGATCCGGGAATACTATGAATCAAACGGTTCCATTTTTCCTTCAAGAGATTGAGATCGGCCTCCAGCTCACTCAGTTCTTTTCCTTCAGCTGCTGTGCGTACAATAATCCCAAAATTTTTGGGGCGTATGCCTTCAAGAATTCGTTTCAAACGTTTTTTTTCCTCGACCGATTTAAACTTTCGAGAAATTGAAATTTCATTTGAAAAAGGAACGAGAATAATGTACTGCCCTGCAAGAGATAACTCGCAGGACAAAAGC
>CANHCC010000126.1 GCA_947459115.1 Bacteroidota bacterium
AGTCTCTGATTAATGTGTATGAGCTATCGGAACGAGGATTTATTTCCCCTTTATCCGCGTCTTCATTTCTATATTACCGGTTTAAATTATTAGGGAAATTTTTAGATGCAGGGGAAACGGTTTATCGCATTGAAGTAATTCCAAAGCGAAACACAGACCCCGTCTTTGCCGGGGAAATCTTTATTGCCGCTCCATCTTACCGCATTCATTCCACCAATTTGTATCTTACTAAATCCACGGGGGTTGAATTTGTTGATACTTTAAGAATAGAACAACTGTTTGTACCCATTCAGGATTCGCTTTGGATGCCCGCTTCTCAAAAACTGGATTTTGCATTTTCTGCGATGGGGTTTAAAGGGAATGGAAATTTTGTAACCAATTTTATGGATTATGAGGTTAACCCTGAATTTCCAAAAAGCTTTTTTTCAAAGGAAATTTTAAAGGTAGAGGAAGGCGCCAACAAACGAACAGAAGCCTATTGGGATTCCATTCGTCCAACCCCCTTGACCCAGGAAGAAATTTCAGATTATTTTAAAAAAGATAGCCTAGCCACTTTAAAAGAGCAGCCGGAATATTTAGATTCTTTAGATCGTGCCAGGAATAAATTGGACCCTTTCCGATATTTGGTTTCCGGTCATTCCTGGGTGCGTCGTAAACGAAAACTGACTTATTCCATTTCTGCATTGCTGGAAGGAATTCAATTTAATACCGTTGAAGGATTTGTGGTGTTTAATAACCTGAGTGTGCTGAAGCGTTTGGAGAATAATCGTTTTCTGGAGTCAAATACAGGACTTCGTTATGGTTTTGCTTCCGGGCGACCTTATTTTCAGGAAGAGATTAATTGGAGACTGCATGCGCCGACTCAAACCATTCTTTCATTGAAAGGTGGCAGATGGATTCAACAATTTGATCCGGGAAACCCTGTACCTTCTTTACCCAATACCCTCTACACGCTATTGGATGAGACGAATTTTATTAAATTATACGAGAAGCAATTTGCTCAGGTAGGGTTTCGTCGGGAAGTATTAAATGGACTTGAGCTCAATATTCTTTCGGAATATGGGAGACGCCTGGCCTTGGTCAATCATACCGACTATACACTCCGGGAGGTGCAAGACAGAGTATACAGCTCCAACAATCCTTTAGATGCTCAGGACAGAACAGTTGCTTTTGAATCACATCTTTCCTGGACGGTAGAGATGAATGCAAAAATTGTGTTTGGCAATGAATACACCACCCGTCCGGATAGAAAAATCAACAATGGATCGAAGTGGCCTTTTGTGGATTTACAATTCAGAGCAGGTTTGCCCTTTGCCGGTGCTGCCACGCAGTTTATAGAAGTTTCCGGATTTTTACAGGACGACTGGAATTTCAGAATGCTTGGCAAAAGTTCCTGGAAAATCGGAGGGGGGTATTTTCCGGATAATTCAAGAATGTTTTTTATGGATTATCGGCATTTTACCGGAAATCGTTTGATTTTGAGAAGATCCGGGGATTTACAATTTCAAGGGTTGCCTTATTATGATTATAGTACAGATCAGCATTACGGTACGCTGCATTATATCCATCATTTTGGCGGGTGGTTTATCAATAAAATACCCGTCCTGAGGAAGTTAAAGTTAGGGGAATATTTCGGAACAAATATGTTATGGGTATCAGGTCAGGCCAGATACACGGAGTTTATTTTTGGTTTAGAGAAGTTTGGAGTGGAGTTGGGTGGGGTAGTGGCCTACAAGGGTGGGGTGTTGAATTATGGAGGGGTGAGGTTGGGGTCAAGGTTTTAGGTAAGTAACTTACCCCCTCCGGTAAGTTACTTACCCCCCTCCGGTAAGTTACTTACCCCCTCCGGTAAGTTACTTACCCCCTCCGGTAAGTTACTTACCCCCTCCGGTAAGTTACTTACCCCCCTCCCGGTAAGTTACTTACCCCCTCCGGTAAGTTACTTACCCCTCCCGGTAAGTTACTTACCCCCCTCCGGTAAGCTGCTTACCACAGTAATTCCCTTAATTTTGCAGATATGCAACGCCAGGTTCTCATAATTCAAACGGCTTTTACCGGGGATGTTGTCCTGGCATTGCCTCTGGCTCAAAGAGTTCGGGCGGAATGGCCCGATGCCCACATTCATTTCCTCGTCCGAAAAGGAAATGAAAATCTCGTCGAGCGCCACCCGGATATAGATAGTGTTTGGATTTGGGATAAAAAGCACCAAAAGACTGCAAATCTTTTTAGACTGATTCAGGAACTTCGTCAGATTCCCTTCGCGCTTGTCCTGAATTGCCAGCGATTCTTCAGTACGGGCTTTCTTTCCCTTTCACTAAAGGCCAAAGAAAAACGGGGATTTGCCGAAAATCCCTTGTCAACTTTTTATTCTGCACGCTATCCCCATACGCGGTCTTCCCAAGGGTCTTCCAACGCCCTTCATGAAGTCGATCGCAATCTCTCCCTCCTGACCGGCCTGATGCCTACCCACCGGGAGGCGCCCCGACTGATTCCAACTGAAGCGGAGATACAAAAAGTCCGTTCCCTCCTGCCTCCAGGTCAATGGGTGGTTATGGCACCCGCATCGGTATGGTTCACCAAACAATGGCCTCAGGAAAAATGGGTGGAATTGATTCGAAATATGCCTGAAAACATGATTTCGGTCCTGATCGGTGGACCGGGTGATTTTTCTTTGTGCGAGGAAATAAGGAAAGCTGGAGGTAAAGGAATTAATTTATGTGGAAAACTTACTTTTCGGGAGAGTGCGGCCCTTATGTCCCTTGCACATCGAACGATTTGCAATGATAGCGCCCCCATGCATCTGGCCTCTTCTGTAGGGGGGGCTGTAACCGGAATTTTTTGCTCAACCATCCCGGAATTTGGGTTTTATCCCCTGTCCCCGGATTCGGCTATCCTTCAGGAAACAAAGGACTTGAGTTGTCGTCCCTGCGGACTTCATGGAAAAAAAATCTGTCCGGAAGGGCATTTTCTATGCGGCACAAGTATAGGGGTTTCTGAAGTTTTGAAAACTTTGGAATAATTACCTTCTGTAGATTCCCGGGGAATTGGTACTTTTGCTCTCAACTGTGGGAAAGTTATTCCGGTTACGCCCCGGGGTTCGTAATTTTGCCTAATCTCATTATTTTTGCACCCTATGCAATTTAATATTCAGGATCTGATTCAAACTATGCCTCTGGTCATGCTACTGGTGACCGGCTTGTTGCTTATGTTAAGCGATGCTTTTAACCTCAGAAGTCTTCTTCCCTGGCTGGCAGGCCTTGGGTTAACGGCTTCTTTAGTCTTGGCATTGCCATTACAACCCGGAGATCAGGCGATTGTTCCGGTTTACAATAATATGTTTTTGACAGGAGGGCTAGCCTCTTTTGTTCATATAGCCCTCTGTTTAGGTGCGCTTTTCTCCCTTTTCTTCATTCAGGATTTCTTCCAAAGAGCAGGAAAAGTGGTGGATGAGATATATGCCATCCTGGTGTTTTCCGTCATAGGCATGATCATGCTGGCCAATTCAAATGACCTGGCTGTGACTTTCATCGGTTTGGAAACCATGTCCATTTGCCTTTATGTAATGGCGGCCCTCCTGAAAACCCGTCAATCCAGCAACGAAGCCGGCTTGAAATATTTTCTCCTCGGATCTTTTGCGACCGGATTTTTATTATTTGGAATGTCCATGTTATATGGCATCACCGGAACAACGCAGTTTACCTTAATGTCCCAAACCGATATGTCTGGTAATATCCTGTTTTTGCCTGCTGTTTTATTTATCCTGATAGGCTTTTTATTCAAGGTATCGGCTTTCCCTTTCCACAACTGGACTCCGGATGTGTACCAAGGCACACCAACGCCATTAGCCGGTTTTATGGCTACTGCTTCTAAGACCGCTTCTTTTATTGCCTTAGGCATGTTCCTGCATCAGACGATGCCGGTACTTGATGAAAAGATTTTCTGGATTCTCGTTGGGTCTGCTGTTATTTCTATGGTGTATGGTAACATCGTCGCTGCTCGCCAAACCAATTTGAAACGCCTACTGGCTTATTCCTCCATTGCACATACAGGGTATGTATTACTCGGATTGGCCTCCGGAAAAGAAGGTTTTATCGCTGTGATTTTCTATGCCTTTATTTATACCATTATGAATGTTGGGGCCTTTGGTCTCATTGGAATGAATGAAATAGAAGAAGAGGATGCCGAGGTTTCCAGGTGGAATGGTATCGGCCTTCGTAAGCCTTGGTTTGGAGTCGCCATGTCTGTGTTTTTGTTCTCTCTGGCCGGTATTCCCCCTCTTGCCGGATTTATGAGTAAATATCAGGTGTTTTTCGCTGCCGTTCGGTCCGAATTATATGTCGCAGCCATCATTGGTGTTCTTGCGTCTGTGGTGGGGGCTTATTATTACATTCGCGTCATTGTGAATATGTATTTCACCAAATCGGAAACCGAAACCAGCCATGCACTTCCTTCCTGCGCCATGAGTCCAACAATCGGGGTATTTGTATTGGCGGCCTTAACATTGGCACTTGGAATTTTCCCCTCCCCGGTTTATACCTGGATTGAGTCTTTGTTTCAAGGTTCAGGAATGCTGGCGATGGCCGGTTTCTAATTACTTCCTATGAGTTTTCTGCGCGAAGCGCTGGTAGATCCTGTGTTTTCCCTTTTAGGAGAAGCCGCAGATGAAACCGGTGTGGAGGCTTATGTCGTTGGCGGTTTTGTACGCGATTTTTTATTGGGTCAGCCTTGCAAAGACCTGGACATTGTGGCCATTGGCAGTGGCATAGAACTCGCCCGAAAATTTGCCGATAAAATTCACGCCAAACCCGCTGTGGTGTATGAAAACTTTGGAACTGCCCTCGTTCGATACCAGGATTACGACATTGAATTTATAGGCGCCAGAAAAGAAAGTTACCGAAGTGATTCCCGCAAGCCTCTGGTCGAAAATGGCACACTGGAGGACGATCAACAAAGAAGAGATTTTACCATTAATGCCCTGTATCTGTGTCTGAACAAAGACCGATTTGGAGAGCTCCTGGATCCTTTTGGCGGCATAGGGGACTTACAACAGGGCATTATTCGCACACCCTTAGATCCGGACATTACTTTTTCGGATGATCCCCTTCGCATGATGCGGGCAGCCCGTTTTGCCGCCCGCCTCGATTATACCATCGAGGAAAATACTTTTGAAGGCATGGCCCGGAATAAAGACCGTATCCGCATCGTTTCCATGGAGCGGGTTACCGAAGAACTTAATAAGTTGATCCTCACCAATCATACCACCAAGGGTTTTATGATTTTATTCAAGACCGGCCTGCTGGCCTTGATATTCCCGGAAATGCAGAATCTGCACGGGGTGAAATTCATTAATGGAAAAGGACATAAAGATAATTTTTTCCATACCCTGAAGGTATTGGAAAACCTATGTGAAGAATCCGGGGATTTATGGCTCAGATGGTCTGCTATTTTACATGACATCGCCAAGCCTGTAACGGCGGCATTTGATCCAAAACATGGATGGTCCTTTCATGGACATGAAGACAGAGGGGCTCGTATGGTGCCTAAACTCTTCACTCGCATGAAGTTGCCCCTCAACGATAAAATGAAATTTGTGCAGAAGATGGTACGCCTGCATCTTCGCCCCATAGCTCTGGTAGATGAAGAAGTAACCGATGCCGCTATTCGTCGTCTGATTGTTGAAGCAGGAGAAGATTTGGAGGCACTCCTGACTTTGTGCCGTGCCGACATTACCACCCGGGATGAAGCAAAGAAAGGCAGGTACCGGGAGAACTTCAACAAAGTCGCCGACCGCGTCAGAGAAGTGGAAGAAAGGGATCAGTTGCGGAACTGGCAACCGCCCATCACAGGAGAAATGATTATGGCCCACTTTGGCTTACCGCCCTCTGAGAAAGTCGGAAAAATCAAACTTGCCATTCGGGAAGCCATTTTAGAGGGCACCATTCCAAATACTTACGAAGCCGGCTTTGCGTTTATGGAATCCTACGGACGCGCCTATTTATCAGGAGAGGAAAAAATATGAAAGCATTGCTTCCCTACTTTATATTCATCGGCATCTGCTTCAGTTTGCCTGGTATTGTTCAAGCTCAGACGGGAATTGGGATGCGCTTTAGTACCTGGTTGAATCATTTTTATCGGGCGCCGACCTATCCATTGATGGACGGGCATTTTTCCCATGCCCAGATTGGGCCATTTTACAGATTGTATAAAAAGAATGGAGGCCTGGAAATCGGGCTGTCTTATATTTCGAAATCCGCTTCCGGAATCCCTTTGGTCGCTCAGGATTTCGGGAAAGGGTATGACACCCAATATCAGGGCGGTCAGCTTGATTTTTTATTTGGCCCTCAGTTTAACCTTTTTCGTCCCAAGACCGGATATGTGGCAGGCTTTCGTTCCGAGCCCAAAGGATTTTTGGATGCAGGTTTAGCGCCGCGTCAGATTTCCAGATTCTATATGTTTTTACCCATCGGATTTTCGATTGATTTTCCGACCAGTTTCGGAACCGTTGGAGGCAGTTTATTTTATCAGATTGGCATGACCAATGTCATTCGCAATCCTTATCCGGATATAGATCCCGCTTATGATGGCGGTAAACAGAGAGCCCTTCAATTTGAAATTACGGTGTTGTATGAGAGGCGGAAGTGAGTTATGAGTTATGAGTTATGAATTATGAGTTGAGGAGATGAATAGCAAAGGGATTGGATATTCAATTACAGACTCAGGCTTGCACCAAAACTTATGCGGAAGTCAAGAGATGAATAGCAAAAAGATTGGATATTCAATTGCAGACTCAGGCTTGCACGCTGCCCTGAAAGGGCATCTTCCTGACTTCCGCCCAAGGACACCAAAATCAGAATTCAAATTGGCTTGGACCAAAACTTATGCGGAAGTCAGGAGATGAATAGCAAAGGGATTGGATATTCAATTGCAGACTCAGGCTTGCACCAAAACTTATGCGTAAGTCATGCGATGAATAGCAAAGAGATTGGATATTCAATTGCAGACTCAGGCTTTCACGCTGCCCTGAAAGGGCATCTTCGTTTGGCGGGGGCTTAAGCCCCCGAAGGGATTTTGCCCATTTGGGAATTTTTACATAACTTCGTGTTAATGTTTTCCTTTTCCCCAACACCCCTCTTTTACGGAAAATCATTTCGTTTTTCCTGGGACATGCCTAAGGTCTGGTGGGTTTGGATTTATTTTCACAATGGAGAACGAAAACCCTGGTATCGCCGGACGGAAAGGCCTTATCGTTTTAAACGATGGTTTTTTCGGGGGGCAAAAGGGACTTTTCGAAATATCGCCCATCCCGATTTTCCTCAGATAACGCTGTATATTTTTCCGAACTACAGCCTCTTTCCTAAAAAACTGGTCATACCGTTTAGGGTTCATCGCTTGGATGTCGCTGAATTGCCCATCGAAGTTTTTCGGCCTCACGCAATGACTCAAAAGCCAGAAATTTCCGCACTTACACCTGATGTTCGGATAGATTTACCCGTCACGAGATTCCGTAAGCCTTACCTTTCCTCTCCCTGTATATCCGAACCGATTTTGAGGATTCCGGAAGAACCTGATTTTACTCTACCGCTTTAATTCAACTTATTGATCTATGTCAACTCAAGGATTCAACGCCAAACCTGTGCATCGTTTTACCCGCTTTTTATGGTGGTGTGCCGGTGCGGATTCTCACTTCCTCATGCTCTCTCCTTATCAGGACAGAGTTAAATATGCCGGTATCGGCGGGATTGTATTCTGTACAGGTTTATTGGCCGCCTTTGCCGGTGCTTTTGCTTTTAATACTGCCTTTGGGCCAAAGACAATGGCCGGGGATGAATCCATGCATCTGGAATGGATAATTGGTTCCTGTATTTTTGGAATTGCCTGGGGGCTCATGATATTCAACCTGGATCGCTTTATCGTTTCCTCCACCGGCAAAGGCGATGGTACGGATACGATAACCTGGAAAGAATTCGGACAGTCTATCCCCCGACTTATCATTGCATTGATTCTGGGGTTGACCATCTCCAAGCCTTTGGAGCTAAAAATTATTGAAACGGAAATCAAT
>CANHCC010000127.1 GCA_947459115.1 Bacteroidota bacterium
AAAGACCAAAGGCTTCTTTTACGGAATTGCCAAAAGGAACGATTCTTTCCTTATTCCCCTTCCCTAAAACTTTGAGTACGCCCTGGGCCAATCGAATGTCACGAAACTGTAATCCGACCACTTCTGCCCTTCTTAAGCCACAGCCATATAAAACCTCCATTACACTCCGATCACGGATGCCGGCAAATCCCTCTGGAAAAATATTTTCCTGAAAAAGCTGTTGGGTTTCATCCTGCTTTAGAAAGACGGGCAGTTTTTTTTCTGCTTTAGGAATAGAGACACGGCGAGCGGGGTTCGTTGTCGCGAGGCCTGTCTTCATTAGAAATCGATAAAAGGCATTCAGAGAGGCAATCTTTCTGGCTACACTGCGTTTGGAAATTCCATTTTCCAATAATTCAGCCATCCAGGAACGAACCATACGATGGGTTACCGCTTGCGCGAGTCCCTCCAAAGAGACAGGCCCAATTACTTTTTCAAAAAATTCTGTAAACGATTTCGTATCCTCCAGATACGCAGTAACGGTATGAACAGAATAGCCCCGTTCAATAGACAAATACCTCGAAAAGGCTTCTAACTCCTGCAAAATAAAATACCTTTCAATCTAAAGTTGAAAGGTATTTTATTTTAACTAAAAAAACAAATATGTATTCAGAATTTCTTAGAAATTCTCGCTGGCATAGTGGGCCTGGCGACGAATCGCTTTCTTTTTCACTTCACGCAGAGCGACTGAAGGCTTAGTGAAGAAGGCACGACCACGAATTTCTTTCAGAACACCAGTTCTTTCATACTTCTTCTTGTATTTACGAAGTGCTTTTTCGAGTGTTTCGCCGTCTTTTACAGGAATGAGGATCATACAATTATTAATGGTTGTTAAAATTCAATTTTGGAATGCAAATATAAGAGGATTTATGATTCTTGCCAAATTATTCCCGAATCTTTCCTTTTGCCTCTAAATCTGCTAATTTTTTGGCTAAAGCTCTCTCCTGCAAATAAGTCCTGACAACAGGGAAGGTAGAAGCGAGCACAATTCCAATCACGATAAACTCAAGATATTTTTCGATACCCGGAATAAGCTGCCCCAGAAAATAGCCTGAAAGCACCATTGAGAATACCCATAGCACACCGCCGGTGATGTTATACCAAATAAACTTCCGGTACTCCAATTTGACTACCCCGGCAACCACAGGCGCGAAAGTTCGGATGATGGGCAAAAACCGACCAAGTACAATGGCTTTTCCACCATGTCTTTCATAGAATTTCTGAGTATGATCCAAATATTTCTTCTTAAAGAAAATAGAATCCTGACGGGTGTAAAGCGTATTTCCTGCTTTAACACCGACAAAATACCCTAACGAATCTCCCAGAATGGCGGCAAGGGAGACAAAAATCAAAATTTGATATAACCCATATTCAGGGTTAAGACCGGTAAAATCACATACCACGGGCGTTTGAGCAATCCATGTGTCCGCACAAACCCCACAAATTCCTTTTAATTCCTCGCCTACGAGGTGATGGTATTGAAAGGCTGTTCTGCATTTGGAAGCAAACAAACCGGTAATAAACAAAAGAGAATCACCCGGCAGAAAAAAACCAACTAATAATCCTGTTTCGGCAAATACAACCGCAATCAGCATATATAAACCTCCCAAAGCAATAATCGTGGAGGGGTTGATTAATTTAAGAAACAGGTGAAGCGCGTCACATTCCGGGCATTGTAAGAGTTGTTGTAAAAATTCCATAATCTGAGTAGATGCAAATATAACGGGATTTGTCGGGATTTGGGCTTAGACTATGACTAAGCAGAATTAAACCTTCATTAAAATCATGTGTTGTTGTGCGCCACCTCCCGGAACAATATAAATAAAGCAAACCCTGTAAAATGAAAAATCCGGCGGCAATTCCGGATTTTTCGGTGGGGGTTTTGATGATTTTCTTAATTAGAGCGGAACAACAACTTAAATTTCGCTTCTTATATCCTAGATGAGAATAGAAGGTCAAAGCGTTGCACCGCGATCTAAAATAAATTTGAAAACCATCTTAAACTACTGAATATCAATTTAAAAATTTATTAGAAACTTGCATTTCCCGGAGTTCTGGGAAAGGGAATCACATCCCGGATGTTAGCCATTCCTGTTACAAAAAGTAGAAGTCGCTCGAAACCCAGGCCAAATCCACTGTGTGGCGCCGAACCATATCTTCTGGTATCCAGGTACCAGGAATATTCCTCCGCAGGCAACTGCATTTCGGCGATTCGTTTTTCAAGCGCTTCCAATCTTTCCTCACGCTGTGAGCCACCGATAATTTCACCGATTCCCGGAAACAATACATCCATTGCACGAACGGTCTTACCATCCTCATTGGCACGCATATAGAATGCCTTGATATCGCGGGGGTAGTCCGTCAAAATTACCGGACATTTAAAATGTTGTTCTACAAGATACCTTTCATGTTCAGATTGCAAATCAGTCCCCCATCCTACCGGAAACTCAAATTTCTTTCCGCAGGTTGTGAGGATGTCAATGGCCTCGGTATAAGTCAGGCGTTTAAAAGGATTATTCAAGACAAATTGCAATCTGGAAATTAACTCATTGTCATACATTTTATTCAAAAATTCCAGATCCTCCTGACAAGTTTGAAAAGCATAAGAGATAAGATACTTAAGAAATTCTTCCGCCAGATCTGCATTATCATTCAGGTCATAAAACGCCATCTCGGGTTCAATCATCCAAAACTCTGCCAGGTGCCTGCCTGTGTTAGAATTTTCAGCACGGAAAGTAGGACCAAATGTATAAATGTCTGATAATGCCAGGGCAGCTGTTTCTCCATTTAACTGACCGCTTACTGTGAGATGGGTATGTTTTTCAAAAAAGTCTGAAGCAAAATCTATTGCCCCATTTTCCTGCAATGGAATATTCTTAAGATTTAGAGTTGTTACACTAAACATCTCTCCGGCCCCTTCGGTATCTGAACCCGTGATGATGGGGGTGTGGACATAATAAAACCCTTTTTCCTGAAAGAATTGATGAATGCCATAGGCCATGGCGTTTCTGAGACGATAAACCGCGCCGAAGGTATTGGTACGGACGCGTAGATGTGCAATTTCTCTGAGAAATTCGAGACTATGCCCTTTTTTCTGTAGCGGATAAGTTTCCGGGTCAGCAGTCCCATAAACCTCCAGGGATTCCGCTTGTAATTCAACAGATTGACCTTTACCCTGAGAGGCAACCAACATTCCGGTTGCTGCAATACATGCACCGGTAGAAATTTTCCGTATGACCTCGTCATAACCGGGCATACCTGCATCCGCAACGATCTGAAGATTTCGAATAGTGGAACCATCATTCAATTCCAGAAAGGAGAAAGTCTTACTTTCTCTTTTGGTGCGAACCCATCCTTTAACAACCACCCGAGTTTGAATCGGGGCATCCTGAAACAGGGATTTTATTTTACTTCTTTTCACAGTTCAAAATTAAGGGGAATCTGGCATTTCCACATCTTTTCCTGCTGAAGAGGATAAAGGATGGGAGTATTATGCATGTTAGGTCAATTTATGTTTGGTAAGAACAACAGATTTTTTTTCAGCCTCTGCCAATACCTGCCACAAGGCTGAGACGGACTGATGCCAATGAGGGAGAATAAAATCCGGGGCAATATCCTTCCATGGTGCCAACACAAATGCGCGTTCAGCGATTGCCGGGTGAGGCAAGCGGAGGTCTGAGTCATCCCGCAGTTCATCATGGAAGCAAAGCAAATCCATATCCAAGGTTCGCGGCCCCCAATGGATCTCTCGTTTTCGCCCACAAGCCTGTTCTGCACCTTGCAGCAGGGACAATAATTCATATGACGTGGAAGAAAAATCTATCTGGATAATCGCATTTAAAAAATCTGCCTGGGCTTCATACCCCCAGGCTTGGGTCTCGTAAACAGGCGATATCTGCACAATCCTGACGTGATGTCGAATTAAAAAGTCGATACCTTCCGTCAGATATTTTATCCGCTCACCCATATTTGAACCCAATCCTACAAAAATCATATCTCGGAGAAAAAACCTTCGTAATTTCAAGCAATATTAAAGCAAAACTGAAAAATTATGAATTTCTGGAAAGCAGTACTTGCCAACATCACCGGATACATTCTGGGGAGTATTCTGATTGGCCTATTATCTTTTGCCATTATTGCCAGCATTATTGCCGCCTTAGGTGGTGGGGATGAAGAAAGTCCCCAGGTTGAAAAAAATTCTGTCCTAAAAATCGAATTAGACGGTGTTTTAAGGGAAAGGAGCAGCAAAAATCCCTTGTCAGAATTGGATTTACCAGGGCCATTAGCAGCTGAAAAATCTACTGGCTTGAATGACATCCTTCACAATATTCGTAAAGCAACTTCGGATGAGAATATTCAGGGAATTTATCTCAATCTAAGCCCAACCGTGAGTGGATGGGCTGCACTAGAATCGATTCGGGAAGCTCTACTGGAATTTAAAAAGTCCGGAAAATTCATCTATAGTTATGTAGAGGTTTATTCAGAAGGTTCCTATTATCTGGCATCCACTGCAGACAGCATTTTCATTTTCCCTCATGGGTATATGGAGTGGAACGGATTAGGCACAACCCCCATGTTCTTTAAGGGGGCCTTGGCCAAATTGGAAGTTGAACCCATCATTTTCCGAGTTGGAACATTCAAGTCTGCCATAGAGCCATTCATCAATGATAAAATGAGTGATGCCAACCGGGAACAGGTTACTGCCTTCCTGGGAGACATGTGGAATCACTATGTCTCTAAAGTCTCTGAAAGCAGAAAATTATCGACAGAGGAATTGAATCGCTTAGCCAACAATCTTCTCATTGATGATGCCGAGTCGGCTGTAAATTCAAAACTAGTAGATGCAACAGCATTTGAAGACCAGGTATTTGATCATATCAGAACACGCCTGGGCTTTGAAAAGGAGCAAAAAGTCACACTGGTGAACATGGGATCTTATACCAAGCGTTCCGATAAAGATGCCGGAATAAAGAGATCAGAAAGCAAGGATAAAATCGCCGTTATCTATGCAGAAGGCGATATCAACTCTGGCAAAAGCAGTGACGAAAGCATAGGATCAGAGACTATTGTCAAAGCCTTCCGCGATGCCAGAAAAGACTCCTCAATTAAGGCTGTTGTGTTCAGAGTCAATAGTCCCGGGGGGTCAGCCCTTGCCTCTGATGTTATGTGGCGGGAGGTTATGTTAACGAGAGCCGTGAAACCGGTCGTTGCCTCCTATGGGAATGTAGCCGCATCCGGAGGCTACTACATTACCGCAGCCTGTGATAAAATTGTAGCCCAACCCAATACCATAACCGGTTCTATAGGGGTATTCGGCATGCTAATCAACACTCAAAAAATGTTTAACAATAAACTTGGGGTAACCTTTGATCGCGTCACAACCAATACCTATGCAGATCTGGGCAATCCGAATCGGAGCATGAGCGATTTTGAGAAAAACAAAATTCAGGATGGGGTAAATAAAATTTATCGGGACTTTACGCGTGTGGTAAAAGATGGCAGGAAATTTCCCGATGTGGATGCAAATGGAGATCAAATACCTGATGCAGTGGATTCTATAGCCCAAGGTCGTGTGTGGTCAGGAATTAAGGCAAAAGAACTCGGATTGGTTGATGAATTAGGCGGTATTGAGAAGGCGCTTGAAATTGCTGCTGAGTTGGCAGGAATTAAAGATGGGGAGTATAGAAAAAAAGAATTGCCGGAAATGAAAGATCCGTTTGAAGAGATTTTGAGTTCGACCAAGAAGAAAGAGGAAGAGGTCATGATAAAAAACCTCGGCGTGGAAAGAGAATATAAAGCTTATCGTCGCCTCAAAAATATGTCTTCCCAACAAGGCGTTTACATGCTAATGCCATGGGATTTTGACATACGATAGAATTTTTTTCCCTGCTGCAAGGGTTACCTTGCAGCAGGGAAAAATTTACATACGAAATAAAATCTCCATACCAACAATATCGCAGAGCAGGTCAGGCCCGCCAATAATCCATACCAAATCCCATCTACCCCCAATCCTTGAACCTCGGATAAATAATACCCCAACGGAATCCCTAATACCCAATAAGAAAACAAAGTTACGCCCGTTGGAATGTAAATATCATAGACCCCCCGAAGAATTCCTAGGCCAACAACCTGCACGCCATCGGACAGCTGAAAAAATGCAGCAATGATTAACAATCCGGTTGCCAGACCTGCGACCTCTCTCTCTTCTATGTAAAGCCCAACCCAAAAGGACCTAAACAAAATAAAAAACAAAGCCGTCAAAGTCATAAATCCCAATGATAACAAAAGGGCCGTTGTGCCAGCTTTTTTTACCCCTGTGATATTTTTTCGACCCAATGCGTTCCCTACTCGAATAGCGCCTGCAGAAGAAAATCCTGCCGCTACCATGTAAGTGACGGATGCCAAATTAATGGCAATTTGATGAGCCGCCAAAGAGGCCACGCCTAGCCATCCGGCCATTATTGCCGCTCCACTGAATGCCGCTACTTCAAAAAAATATTGCATACCGGAAGGCAATCCCAGTTTAAATATTTTAAAAACCAAACGCATTCTAACTCTGGCATCTATCAGATAATCCTTAAAGCGAGAAGATTGAAATATCGCGCGGTAAGACAAAAAAGCCATGAGCACCCTTGAAAGCAAAGTGGCGATGCCTGCGCCATTTAAACCCAACGCAGGCAAACCCCATAGGCCAAAAATTAAAATCCAGTTTAAAAATACATTTGTAACAACACCCGCCAAAGTAATGAGCATAGATATTCTGACCTCTCCCATACCATCTGTAAATTGCTTGGCACCCCAGAAATGATACATTGGAAAAACAGAAACTGCAAGAATCCAAAGATAGGGCCTTGAAAGCGCTTCAACCTCCGGCGCCTGCCGAAAAATTTGAAATTGCCATGCCAACACCATCATCACGAGAAATGTTGCTAATGCAAGCCAAATTCCGGCCACAAGAGACGCTTTAAGATAATTACCGGGAGATTCGATTTTGTTTTTGTGGCTTCTACTACCTGCCACAAGGGGAGAGACCATGGATAAGGCACCGGATCCAACTACAGCAATAAGAAAAAACACAGAATTACTGACGCCAGCGGCAGCCAATTCTGTGGCGCCTACCCTTCCCACCATGATGGTATCCGCAACGCCCATTAAAACCAAGCCTAATTGCGCAACAATAATGGGCAAGGCCAAATGAAGCGTTTCTTTCAAATCCAGCCTGTAGTACCTAAAAATAATATTCACGCTGCAAAAGTAAGGTATTCTGACGGCTTTGCCGGATAGTCAACTCAGGGCAGATACTCAACAAACCTTACCTTTGTATTATGGAATTGAATTACAAAACCATAGGCGAAGGTCCTCCGCTCCTTATTCTTCACGGACTATTTGGCGCATTAGATAATTGGATAACACTTGGAAGATCCTTTGGGGAGAATTATCAAACCTTCCTGTTGGACCAACGCAACCATGGAAAATCGCCACATACATCCACCCATGGCTATCCGGAAATGGCGAAGGATTTAATCGGATTTATGGACCAACAAGGTATTGCTCAAGCCCTACTCATTGGGCATTCCATGGGGGGTAAGACCATTATGGAGGCCGCGCTTCAGCATCCTAATCGTATTTCAGGCCTGGTGATTGCTGATATGGCACCGGTACAATATGAATCCCATCATGATTCCGTTTTCCGCGCCCTGGAAGCCATTGATTTCACTGAAATTGAAAACAGAGTTCAGGCCGAAAGAATCATGCAACTTCATTTACAAGAGCCTGGGGTTATTCAGTTTCTTCTCAAAAATATCGACAGATCTGGGGATGGAAAATATTCCTGGAAAATGAATCTACCCGTTTTAAAAAGGGAAT
>CANHCC010000128.1 GCA_947459115.1 Bacteroidota bacterium
ATGCTCTTTGGGCCGGGGCTGATAATTACGCTTATGGCGTGAGTGCCAATATGTCCCCTCTCATGTCTGCGGACGCGGCCATGATTAATAGCACGGGGGCGGCGACCTCTATTAGAATTCATGGGACTGCCGGTTTGGATGAGAATGGCGATCAAGTAGTGGATAATGCATTTTTCCCTATCGGATTCACACATTTCTATACAATGAAATATGAGATTTCTCAAGGGCAGTATGCAGAGTTTTTAAACACACTGACCACCTCTCAGGCCACCGCCAGATATTATCCAACCTTGCAAAATCGTTACACAATCGCAGTCAATAGTAATGTTTATTCTGCCGGGCGACCAGACCGGGCGTGTAATTATTTAAGTTGGGTAGATGGTTGTGCCTATTCAGATTGGGCCTGTCTCAGGCCCCTTTCCGAACTGGAATATGAGAAGTTTTGTAGAGGGCCACTTGCGCCTGTTGTCAATGAAAGACCATGGGGTAACAACAATACAAGTTTTTTAACATCCGCTAACCCTGCCTTTACTACTGCAGAAAATGGAACGGAAGTACCAGCCAATTCGGTCCGATATGTACATCATCCCACCAATACAATTAATGGAGGGGATGGTAGCATGGGACCTGTACGGTCCGGCATGTTTGCCCGTTCAACAACCAACGCCAGAACAACCACTGGTGCCAGCTACTACGGCGTGATGGATGCCGGGGATAACCTAATGGAGACCTATGTGACCATAGGGAATGTCAATGGTCGTTCCTTTAGAGGAAACCATGGTGATGGAAATTTATTTGGCACAAATGGTGTGGCCAATGTTGATTTTTGGCCAGGCATTAATGGCAACACCAATGCTAATACAGTTAACACTGCTTTTATGGGGTCAACTGGTCTTACAGATGCACCCTGGATGATGCCCAAAAGTGAGGTTGGCTGTATTTACAATTGTATTTATTCCGTTTCCGGTAGGCCTAATAACAGTTGGCAAGGAGGTACGGGGCGTAATTCCTACTGGGGCTTCCGTTGTGGACGCACCGCCCCTTAATTCTTCCCTCACTCATTTAATCCGAGGCTGAATGAAGCGCTTATTCAAATACCTATCCATCCTCCTGTTTTCGGGAATGGGTTTATTGTGGGCTCAGGCTCCCTCTGTTACTGTATTGACGCCTAATGGGGGGGAAGTATGGTCCGGAGCCACAACTCAAAATATCACCTGGAGCAGTGTAAATATTGCCAATGTTGTCATTGAGTATTCTACTAATAATGGCTCCAGCTGGTTGAATATTGCCACCTGGCCTGCCTCGGCCCAAACCTATGCCTGGGTTGTTCCCGGTGCAGGTCCTTTGGGGTCTAACCAATGTTTGGTACGGATTTATGATGCACTTAATACCGCTGTTGTGGATCAGAGTAACAGCACTTTCACTATTCCTCCTTCTTCTATTACTTTGCTTCAACCCAACGGGGGAGAACAATGGCCTGTGGGGAGTTTACAAGCAATTGTCTGGTCGCATAATTCTATTCTGAATATTGATATAGAATATAGTACCAATAATGGATCCACCTGGACCAGCATTGCGACCGCCGTGCCAGCATTGAGGGGCTTTCACAACTGGACAATTCCAGCGACTATTAGTTCCACTTGTATAGTTCGGGTCAAAGATGCGACGAATCCTAATACTGTGAATGATGTAAGCAATGCAGTATTTTCTATAGTTGCCTCTCCCACCTTAGATGCTATCAAATATCGTGGGGGAAGTTTTGATGGCTTTACTATTTGTCAAAATACGCCGCCCTCTGTTACCGTTCTCACGCCTAATGGAGGCGAAACCTGGGCAGGAGCCACCACGCAAAATATTACCTGGTCTTACACGAACATTCCCAACAATGTTCTGATTGAGGTCAGTTATAACAATGGTTCAACCTGGACCACCATTACCACCTGGCCTGCCTCTGCCCAGACCTTTCCCTGGGTTGTTTCCGGTCCAGGTTCTACCCAATGTTTGGTCAGGGTTAGTGATGCTCAAAATTCCACTATTAACGATGTAAGTAATTCTAACTTCACGATTCCAACTGCGACCATTTCGGTGGTTCAACCCAACGGGGGAGAAACATGGCCTGTGGGCAGTTTGCAATCCATTGTCTGGAATTCCCAAAGTGTTAATAATGTCAATATAGATTATTCTACGAACAATGGTTCTACCTGGGTCTCCGTTGCCACCAATCAAACTGCCCAAAGAGGTTTTTTCAACTGGACCATTCCTGCAACAGTAAGCGCCAATTGCCTGGTTAGAGTTACCGATGCGAGTAATAGTCTTGTAACCGATAACAGTAATGCGGTGTTTTCTATTGTGGCAGCATTGACTATTGATAACACAAAATATAGAGGGGGCAGTTTTGATGGATTTACTATTTGTACCAATCAAACGCCTGCAATTACTGTTTTAACCCCGAATGGGGGAGAGGTATGGTCAGGTGCCACTCAACAAAATATTACCTGGTCCTATACCAACATTAGCAATAATGTCCTGATTGAATATAGTACCAATAATGGTTCTTCGTGGATCGTGATAACTTCATGGCCTGTTACAGCACGCACGTATCCCTGGATGGTTCCCGGGGCAGGTCCATTAGGGAGCACCCAATGTTTGGTAAGGGTTTCTGATGCTCAGAATAACACCGTTACGGATCAAAGCAATGGTACCTTTACAATTCCCGGTTCTTCTGTAACCGTTGTCCAGCCCAATGGCGGTGAGCAATGGCCGGTTGGAAGTTTACAGGCGATTGTATGGAATGTTCAATCTGTCTTGACTGTGAACATAGAATACAGCACAAATAATGGGTCAAGCTGGACCACATTGGCAACGAATTATAATTCTGCCATTGGATTTTTTAACTGGACCATTCCTGCAACTGTTAGTACCAATTGCCTTGTCCGGGTATCGGATTTTGCCAATACCACTACTGTTACCGATATGAGTAATTCGGTATTTTCCATTATTGGTGCATTAACGGTAGATGCAAATAAATATAGAGGAGGTTCTTATGATGGCTTTACTTCCTGTTATACGGGTTGTGTGCCGCCTTCCGCCTCAATGTCGGGAACACAAACCATCTGTACCGGAGGAAGCGCTACAATAACTGTTAATTTAACCGGCTCAGGCCCTTACTCCATCACTTACACAGATGGTACGACTCCGGTTACGCAAACAGGGGTTACGGCAAATCCCTACCTAATCTCTGTAACCCCAACTCAGACCACTTCTTACTCTATCACAACCTTAAGTAATACCTGTGTGACCGGTCCTGTTTCCGGTTCTGCTTTGGTTACGTTGAGCTCAGGGCCTTCCGCAACTTTAACAGGTGCTCAGACCATTTGTAATGGAAACCCAGCGAATTTGTCGGTTGCTTTCACCGGCGCTTCTCCCTGGACTTTGACCTGGACAGATGGGACCAATCCAACCACCCAGACCGGAATTACACAAAGTCCTTTGATTCTTACCCAGAGTCCTTCGTCCTCTCGTACCTACTCGCTGCTGAGTGTGAGTTCGCCGGCTTGTTCAGGTGGCGTAGTAAGTGGAACTGCCCCCGTGCAAGTGAATTTTGCACCATCGGTATCTTTATCCGGAGGCGGAACGATCTGTTCCGGGAACACGGCTAATTTAACTTTTACGCTAGGGGGTAATTCTCCATGGAATTTGGTTTATACGGACGGAACATCCAATACAACCCAATTGGGAATCACTTCAAATCCTTACATCGTAACGGTTACTCTCAATCAAAGCAGTACTTATGCGCCGGTTACTATTTCCAATACCTGTGGGAATGGAAGCATAAGTGGTAATGCCCCTTTCATTTTACCTACATCACCCCAAGCAACGCTGACCGGTACTCAGACCATTTGTGTGGGAGGCACAGCTGTTCTTTCTGTGGCTATCACCGGCACTTCTCCGTGGAATCTAACCTGGACAGACGGGATAACCCCTGTCACCCAGACAGGTATAACTTCAACCCCCTATCTTATTGCCGTAACGCCAGGCTCCATTACCACCTACAGCCTCGTGAGTATTTCCGGAACTTGTGCCGGGACCACTTCGGGAACAGCCATCGTTACACCACAGTCCGGACCTACAGCGACCTTATCCGGTAGTCAGACTTTATGTGGAAGCGTTACTGCCCAGTTAAGCATTGCACTGACTGGCTCTGCTCCCTGGTCTGTTACCTGGACCAATGGAACGAGTAATGTGACTCAAACCGGCATCAACACCAGCCCCTACCTATTCACAGTTACGCCCACAGGAAATACAACTTACTCTTTGGTTACAGTAAGTACTACCGGCTGTCCTTCCGGCGTCGTGAGTGGCACTGCTGCTGTTGGGGTATTGAATATTCCTACCGCTGCGATTTCAGGAAATCAGTCGGTATGTTCCGGATTTCCCGGGACTTTGACTGTTTCCCTCACCGGAGGGGGGCCTTATCAACTTACCTGGACAGATGGCCTAACTCCGGTTGTTGTCACAGGATTATCCGTCTCGCCTTATTTGATAACTGTTACCCCAATTTCAAATACGACTTATACGCTCACCTCGGTTAACAATGGGTGTGTTGGTACTTTCTCCGGACAAGCGCTAGTAACGGTATTGTCCCCGCCTTCTGCCACTTTAAGCGGTTCTCAGACTGTGTGTGGGTCAGGGTCGGCTTCCTTAAGCATATCTTTCGGGGGCGCCGGCCCATGGAATGTTACCTGGTCGGATGGTACAACACCAGTGGCACAAAATGGCATTACTGCTTCACCCTATATTTTCAATGTTACCCCTGTTGGGGTGACTACCTACACCCTGGTTTCTGTTACTAATCCTTCTTGTACAACCGGGTCTGTTTCGGGGACTGCTGTTGTTCATCAATCCCTTGTGCCAACAGCAACCTTGGTTGGTACCCAAAGCATCTGCTCGGGTCAGACCGCAGTATTGACGGTCTCTTTAACAGGGGGTGGTCCTTATCAGTTTACATGGACCGATGGCGTTACCTCCACAGTGGTTACCGGTGTTACAAATTCCCCTTATCTGTTAGCTGTAACACCAGGTTCTCAAACTACCTATTCCCTGACTTCGGTAAATAATGCTTGTGTCGGGACATTTTCGGGCGTTGGGGTAGTGTCTGTATTATCTCCTCCCACGGCCATTTTGAGTGGCTCACAGACGCTTTGTGGTTCGGGGCCTGCTACTTTGACCATCGCCTTTGGTGGCTCAGGTCCATGGAATGTGGTTTGGACAAATGGCACCACTCCCGTTACTCAAAATGGGATTACTTCATCCCCGTATGTGTTTAATGTTACGCCGGTCGGGGTGACCACTTATACTTTGGTTTCGGTGACCAACCCATCCTGCACAAGCGGATCTGTTTCGGGAAATGCCATTGTCAATCAAATGCCGGTTCCGACCGCAACTATAACCGGTACCCAAAGCTTATGTATAGGGCAAACTGTCACGCTTTCCATTTCCTTAACCGGTACCTCTCCCTGGAATTTTATATGGACCGATGGCACCAATCAAACCACCGTATTGGCGCATACCTCCTCCTCTTACCAATGGACTGTAACCCCTGCCTCCACCCGAACTTATAGTTTGGTATCTGTATCGGATGCCTGCGGCAATGGAACAGTTTCCGGCGCTGCCGTTGTAAGTGTTATTAGCCTTCCTTCTGCTAGTATCGCGGGTAGTCAATCCATATGTATCGGAAGTGGTGCGACGCTTACCGCGACACTAGGCGGGCAGAGTCCCTGGTCTATCACATGGACCAATGGCGTAACGCCTGTTACAGTTTCCGGAATTACAGCTTCTCCTTATATCTGGAATGTTACGCCGTCGGTTCCAACCACCTATACTTTGACGACAGTATCCAATGGTTGTGCCGGCAATGTCAGTGGTCTTGCTCTTGTGACGCCGGTTGCAATCCCAACGGCAACTTTGAGTGCCAATCAAACGGTATGTCCTATTCAGGCGACTCAACTCTCTGTTGCGTTGACGGGCGTTCAACCCTGGACTTTAACCTGGACGAATGGAACATCGCCAGTTACAGTGACCGGCATTAATACCAGTCCTTATACTTTCTCTGTAACCAGCAGTAGCAGCAGGACTTATTCTCTGGTATCCGTCTCTACACCCGGGTGTAGTCCCGGTACGGTGGCCGGCAATGCTATCGTTACCATTCAGCCGGTTCCTACTGCGATTGTTTCAGGCACAGGTTCGATTTGTGCCAATCAGGCTTTTTCCTTTCCTGTAAGTTTGACCGGAAGTTCACCCTGGTCCTTCTCCTATAGTGATGGTACCAATACCAGTTCTGTCATTGGTACCACGATGAATCCATTTATGGTATCTGTTACCCCGTCCACTTCCAGAACCTACACCCTGACTTCCCTGAGTAATGCCTGTGGTTCCGGAACCTTCAGTGGTCAAGCGATGGTGCAAGTGACACAGGTCGTATCGGCAACTTTATCAGGTGCCCAGACCGTTTGTTCCGGAAATGCGGCTACCCTCTCTGCTGCCTTGGTGGGGAATGCACCCTGGAATATCACCTGGACCGATGGGGTGAATACTTTCCCTGTGTCCGGAATTACTTCTTCCCCATTTGTATTTACAGCTTCTCCAACAGTTACGACAACCTATGTGGTGTTAAATGTAAGTGGAGGTGGATGTGTTGGTTCTGCCTTTGGTAGCCATGTGGTATCTGTTGTCCCTGGTTCCAGCATGAGTATGAGTGGAGGTCAGACGATTTGTTCCGGAATAGGCGTGGCCTTAAACTTTACGCTTACCGGTAGTGCCCCCTGGAATATCACCTGGACGAATGGGACCAATAATTTCACCGTTAATGGCCTTACCTCTTCGCCCTATGTCTTAAATTTCACGCCTTCTACCTCTGTTACTTACACCCCTATATCGGTGAGTAATTCTTGTGGACCCGGCATTGTTTCCGGACAAGCCGCTTATAATGTGACCCCATTGTCCACAGCGGTTATGTCAGGCTCCCAAGCGATTTGTCCCGGAGGTTCTGCTACCCTAAGTGTTCACTTTACCGGCAGTGGTCCGTGGAGTTTTAATTACTCCAATGGATTTTCCACTTTGCCTGTTAGTAATATAACCTCTTCCCCCTGGACGCTCACAGTGAGTCCTTCCATATCGACTACCTATTCCCTTGTAAATCTAATTTCTCAGGGTTGTTCAGGCGCTGTATCGGGGAATGCGGTGGTTTCGATTATTCCGACAACGGTGGCCACGATTTCCGGCACACATACAATATGTGTTGGGAGTAGTGCTGTTTTGACCGTGAATATGACCGGAAGCGGCCCTTGGGATGTTACCTGGACAGATGGAATTTCTATCTTTCCACAGGCAGGGATTACTGCGTCTCCCTATTTGATAACCGTTAGCCCTACAACCAATACGACTTATTCCCTTGTGAATTTGATTTCTCAGGGATGTGTTGGGACCATAGGAGGGGTTGCCACTGTTACAATGCAAGGTGGTCCCACTGCTTCCATCAGTGGAGATCAAACGATCTGTCCCGGTGGAAGTGCTCAGTATAGCATTCACATGACGGGGAATGGTCCCTGGAACATTACCTGGATGGAGGGCAGCACATCGCTTTCCCAAACCGGAATAACCTCCTCTCCCTGGGTAGTGAATGTTTCGCCTACTGTCACTACCACCTACAAAGTAACCTCCGTATCCGAACCCGCTTGTACGGTAGGTAGTATTACCGGTAACGGACAAATTGTCGTACAGTTGGCGCCTGCGCCTTCCCCTGCAGTGGTTCAATCCAATCAATCCATCTGTTCTAATTCGACTACCATATTTGCGAATACGCCGACTTCAGGC
>CANHCC010000129.1 GCA_947459115.1 Bacteroidota bacterium
GATAAAGGGTAAATCCCAAACATGCCAGGGGTGTTGTCTCTATCTTTAAAATATGAAACTTTTTCCCTGCTGCAAGGAAATGTGCTTTTTCACCCTTTTTTTATGGAAATATCACAAAAAAATATTTGTCACTTTAAGCTTTCATTAAAAAAAACAATTTACCTTAGTGTTAAATTTGTTCAGCTTAATTAACTCATTTGCAACTCATGAAAAGAAAATTACTGCATCTGCTCCTTCTCGTGCCTGTGCTTTCATTTGCACAGACACAGCGCATGGTCATGGTCGAGGCTTTCTCAAACGCCTCTTGCGGACCCTGTGCTGCTCAAAACCCTGCAATGAATACATTGCTTGGTAACAATACCTCCAAGGCCATTTCCCTCAAACATCAGGTGAGCTGGCCGGGTGTTGATCCTATGCACTCGCAAAACACTGCTGACCCAAATGCTCGTGTGAGTTATTATGGTATATCTGGCGTGCCACAAGTGCAAGTGGATGGAGATACTCACAGCGGAAGTCCTTCTAGTGTGACTCAAACCTTGATCGATACGCGTTACGCAGTAGCTGCTCCATTCAGTCTATCTGTAACTCATTACATGTCTTCTGATTTTGATTCAGTTTACATTACTGCAACGGTAACCGCCGCTCAGGCCTATTCTTCTGTGGGGGCTCTTAAATTACATGTTTCACTTGCTGAAGCATTTATCCAATTTACAACCGCTCCTGGTACCAATGGCGAAAAAGAGTTTAAGCATGTCAACCGTAAAATGTATCCAAGTGCTTCCGGAACCACTCTGGCCTCAACTTGGACTAATGGTCAAACTCAGACCTTCACCTTCGCTGAGCCACTACCAAACTACATTTATGACCTGAATCAAGTGGAGATTGTTTCTTTCATACAAGATGACGGAAGCACAACGAAAGTAGTGGAGCAGGCTGCCAAAAGTGCTGCACAGCCTTTGGCATTGGATGGTGCTATTACTGCTGTCGCCGGCCTACCGGTTGTTCAGTGTACCAACTCCATTACGCCTACCTTTACCCTGAAAAACACAGGTGCCACTACGCTAACTTCTGCTTCGATTGAGGTTTCAATTGACGGTGGAATACCAACCAATGTGCCTTGGTCCGGATCATTGGCGAATGGTGCAACTGCAACAGTTAATGTGCCGTCCCTTACCACTACTTCCGGTAGTCATATTTTTGAAGCCAAAGTTGTATCTATCAACAATAACTCTGACCTGAATGCCGGAAACAACAGTGCTTCAGCACCTTTCAATATTTTTGGTACAACAGTTCCTTCTCCTGTTACTGAAGGTTTTGAATCTGCGACTTTCCCTCCTGCCAACTGGGTAAATTACAATCCCGGAAGTACGGATGGTTGGAGCCGTAGAACTGCTGTAACCGGTCATGCCGGTAGTACTGCCGCTGCGCGTATCTTCTGGTACAATATTCCTAGTGGTGAAGTAGATGAATTGTTCCTCCCATACATGAATCTTACCGGTGCCGCCACAGATACAGTTAAATTGTCTTTCTGGGTGGCTTACCGTCAATATGCTACGACAACTAATGATAAATTGGAAGTTAAAGTTTCTACCGATTGTGGTACTACCTGGGCAACTGCATTTAACAAGGCAGGTTCTACATTGGCTACCGGTGCTGTTTCAACTTCTAGTTGGGCGCCTACTGCTGCTGCAGATTGGAGAGAAGAAGTTGTTGATTTATCTGCATTCGCTAATCAGGCCAATGTGATGATTAAATTTACTGCAACTTCAGCTTATGGTAACAATGGTTTTATTGATGATATTAATCTTACTAAGAATTCCGGTGTTGTTGCCAACATGAATGATATCTTTGGTAACGAACTGATGAGTCAGAACTATCCTAATCCTGCTGCCAACATGACTACCGTTGAGTTCTCCGGTGTACATGAAGGTATGATCTTCGAAGTAAGAGATATGCTTGGTCGTACTGTTGCAACACATAAACTTGCAGAAGGACAGACCCTCCTTAACCTGGAAACAGTTTCTTTGAACAATGGCGTATATGTTTATCATGTCATTGAAAATGGAGAGATTCTTTCAACGCGTAAACTCACCATTCAGAAATAAGAATTCATTTCTTAAATAATTAAAAGCCCCTGAGGAATCAGGGGCTTTTTGTTTTTCTAACTACCCGCTTTGGGAAGGTCGCAACAATAGGAGGATTCCACTTCCTGAGTTAAAAAAATTATTCTGTTTCACAGATATTCATTAGTTTTGATATAAGAATTTATTGTCTTCCTGCTATGAAAAAATCCTATACTTTAGTCCTTCTGTTGCTGAGTTTCTCCATGGGAGGAATCCTTGCTCAGGTGCCTCGCACCATGTTGGTGGAACATTTTACACAGGCCTCCTGTGGGCCATGTGCCTCCTTAAATCCGGCACTTCATACTCTATTAGAAAATAATCCTTCTGTTGCTTACATCAAATATCAAGTGAGCTGGCCGGGGACAGACCCTATGAATGCACACAACCCAAGTCATGTCAATGTTCGTGTAAATTTTTATGATGTAACCGGAGTTCCATCTACCATCTTTGATGGGAATGTTTATAAAGGCTCTCCTTCTGGTTTTACTCAAGCCATGATTAACAATCGGGCCTCTGTTTCCTCACCTTTTTCCTTAACCGTTAGTTCCAGGCTTAATCCTTCCCAAGATTCCATTTTTGTAACAGCTATTGTGCGTAAAGAGGCCGATACCTCCAATACCGGGGTATATACCAGAATCGCCGTTCTGGAAAAGCATATTCAGTTTACAACGCCCCCGGGAAGTAATGGGGAAAGAGACTTTTATCATGTCATGAAAAGAATGTTGCCACATGCCGTTGGTACAGCTTTGCCGGCTGCTATGGCGGTAGGAGAGAGTGATACCATTGAGGTTGCCTGGAAACTCGCCAATGTTTATGATATCGAGCAGTTGATGGTTACGGCATTTATTCAAAATAACAACAATAACAATGTTTATCAGGCGGCCTTCACTGAAGCAGGCATGACCAGTGCAGACAAATCCCTGGATATTCCTGCAATTCATCTGTACCCCAATCCTGCGATGAGCCAATGTACACTGACATTTCCGTTCACGGAAAAGTCTACTATTTCCCTATTGAATATGATGGGTCAAAATCTATTAACTGAAATGCCGGGTACGGCCTGTTCTGAATACACGCTGAATGTCCAAAATCTTCAACCCGGTTTGTATCTATGTAAGGTATCAGAGGGTAGTCAAGAATTTATTACCCGCCTATTGATTCAGGCACAAGGATTGTAATGCCTTAAATAGGTAGATTTATTTCAGACACCGTTCCAACTTAATGTTTATTGTTTTATGAAAAAATGTCAATTCCTTCTCGTGTCCCTTTTGTCTATTGCCTTTTGGGGGGCGAGTCTTTCCGCGCAAATATCCGGTACCCAATCTCTTCCTGTTGTGCAGGTAAAAGACCTGAAGGGGAAAGTGGTTTCTACCTCTGAGTTTTCTAACGGAGACAAACCATTTGTGCTCAGTTTCTGGGCGACCTGGTGTAAGCCATGTGTTCTCGAGCTAAATACCATCTCTGAAACCTATGAAGACTGGCAGGCAGAAAGCGGGTTTAAAATCATAGCTATTTCCATTGACGATGCGCGCAATAGCGTAAAAGTTGGACCATTCAAAGATGGAAAAGGTTGGGAATATGAAATCTATCTGGATGAGAATTCCGATTTAAAAAGAGCCTTGAATGTCAATAATGTCCCCCATACTTTTATTATAAGTCCCAAAGGGGAAATATTATGGCAGCATAATTCTTATACCCCGGGCGATGAGATTGCCTTATATGAAGCTTATAAAACTTTGAAGGACGGAAAAACACCTGAGAAACATTAATGTAACCGAATCTCCAAACCTTTACCTATACTGTGAAAAAACAATTCTTCTGGAACTTCATTGGTTTCAGCATTTTGCTTATCTCTTTTCCTCAATGGGTATCCGCCCAGAAAGGAGATTCTATCCGGACGGATATGGGAAATATCTCCGGAAATTTTCAAATGGATTTCCAATATTATCGATACGATTCTTTGATTGGAACCCCCAGAGTCCCCGATAAAACGCGTATGAATGGATTCCTGAATTTGAATTATACGCGGGGTAATTTTAGAATGGGGACGCGCTATGAATCGTATTTAAATCCCATTCTGGGATTTGATCCCCGTTTTGTCGGTAATGGTATTATGTACCGGTATGCCGGCTATACTCAGGGAGATTTGGATATTACGGTTGGACATTTTTACGAACAATTTGGCACTGGTCTTACGCTGAGATCCTATGAAGAGCGGAACCTGGGTTTTGATAATGCCCTTGATGGCGTTCGCCTTAAATACAAACCCCTTCCCGGGGTTTATCTTAAAGGAATCGTTGGTAAAATGCGGTCTTTCTTCACATACGGCTCCGGAATTATACGAGGTGGAGATGGAGAAATTCTCTTAAATGAAGCTATTCCCGGATGGAAAGAGGGTAAAGTTCGTTGGAGTTTAGGAGGGTCGTTTGTAAGTCGGTATCAAACGGATGAAGATCCGGTGTATAAACTTCCCCAGAATGTGGCAACCGGGGCGGGAAGAACCTTGATCGCTCTGGGTGGCTTCTCTTTGCAGGCAGAGTATGCCTATAAAATTAATGACCCGTCTGCAACCAACAATTTGATTTATCGTCCGGGAGAAGCTGCTTTTGCTAACCTGGCTTATTCACGCAAAGGGTTTGGCTTTTCCTTTAGTGCCAAAAGAATTGTTAATATGGATTTCCGTGCCGACCGTACAGCTTTTGGGAATAATCTAAATGTGAATTTTCTCCCCGCACTCACCAAACAACATACCTACCGTCTTATTACGCTCTATCCATACGCCACTCAGCCCAATGGGGAAGTTGGATTCCAGGGAGAATTGACCTATACCTTTCCTAAAAAATCGGCTTTGGGCGGAAAATATGGCACCACTGTGGTTTTTAATTATGGTCTTATTCATAGCCTCGACAGCACGCTTCGGACAGACGAATTGGGCTATGATACAAGATTTGCCTCCATTGGAGAAAAACTCTATTTCAAAGATTTTAATGTCGAACTCACGAAAAAATGGAGCCCGAAGTTCAAAACTATCCTGACTTACATTCATTTGGATTACAATAAAGATGTAATTGAAGGCAGAACCGGATTTGGCCTCATTAAAACCCAGACGGCTATTGTGGATTTGTCCTATAAAATATCGGCTCGTAAAAATATTCGTGCCGAAATTCAGCATATGGGCGTAAAAGGGGATCTTGGTTCCTGGGCCATGGGATTGTTGGAATATACTATTGCGCCTAAATGGTTCGTTGCCATATGGGACGAATTCAATTACGGAAACCCTGACCCCGTAAAGCAATTACATTATTTTGGGGGTAATGTCGGACTTATCAAAAACGGGAATCGAATTACCGCGGGTTATGGCCGACAAAGAGCCGGGATTTTCTGTGTTGGAGGGGTATGCCGATTTGTTCCAGCCTCCAATGGGTTCAACCTTTCTGTGACCTCCACATTTTAACGGATTAAAAGACTCAATTATGTTGCTTTCTTACTTGTCGATGCTAAATTTTTCATCGCTTAATTTTGCCAAGGGGCCTGTTAAAATTCTTCTTGTTCTTCTGGTATTTAATTTGTTTTCTGCCTGCGATCAGATTAAGGCCCCCTATACAGAATCATTGCCTCCTCCGGGAGGGGACACGGATACAACCACTGCGGTTAAAAAAGTTCTCCTGGAAGATTATACCGGATTTTATTGTGGCACCTGTCCGCCGGCATCTGAAATTGCAGCTTCCCTGGATAGTATTTATGGGGAGCGTCTGGTTGTGCTGGGCATACATGCGAATTTTTTCGCCGATGTTTCTTTACACTCTGCCCCTTATAATAGTCCGGATATGCGCACCCCCGCCGGGGAAGAATATTATACCTTCTTTGGCATATCATCCAATCCAAGTGGAATGGTGAATCGTAAAAAAGTGAGCGGGGATTTAATCTTGTCCAAAAATGCCTGGGGCTCGGCAGTAGCGAATGCCCTTGCTGAAGCGCCAGAAATGAAGATAAAACTTACCCCGCAATATAATGCGGCTAACCGAAAAGTTTCGGTTGCCTGTCAGGTTACTTATGCCAAACCGGGTTCTGAATATGATAAGGTTGTCTTGATGATTACCGAAACACCGGTAACAGCCGCTCAGAAGGATTATCGCCTTCCGGCACCATCCGATATCCTGGATTATAAACACAAGCATGTATTAAGAGGAAATTTGAATGGGACCTGGGGCGATTTATTGAATACATCTGCACCTGCTGCCGGTACAGTGGTAACCAAAAATTATGATTATACCTTGCCTTCAGATATTAATCCGGATAATGCGCATGTTGTTGCTTTTGTTCATCGTCAAAAGCCCGACAGCCAAAGTAATATTGATAGGGAGGTTATTCAAGTAGAAGAAGTGAGTTTGAAATAATTTTAGCTTGCACCAAGCGTCGGCTTGCACCAAGCGGTGGCTTGCACCAAGCGGTGGCTTGCACCAAGCGGTGGCTTGCACCAAGCGGTGGCTTGCACCAAGCATCGGCTTGCACCAAGCTTATTTCCCTCTACCTTCGATAACAGTAATAACGGTATAAGCCATTATTTTAAAGTCTAATGCCAGGGACATATTCTCAATGTACAATATGTCATATTTCAGACGCTCCACCATCTGGGAAACATTTTCTGCATATCCATATTTTACCTGTCCCCAGGAGGTAATACCCGGTTTTACTTTGTGAAGGTGCTTATAGTGGGGCGCAAGCTTTACAATCTGGTCAATAAAATATTGACGCTCCGGCCTTGGTCCAACAAGGCTCATTTCCCCGATTAATACATTATAAAACTGAGGGAATTCATCCAAGCGCATTTTTCTTAAAAACTTGCCAACCCGCGTTATTCTCGGGTCGTGATCAGAGGATAATGCCGGCCCCTTCTGCTCAGCATTGGTAAACATCGTTCTGAATTTGAAAATGAAAAAGGGCTTGCCTCCTTTCCCGATTCTTTCTTGCTTAAACAAGATCGGTCCCTGCGAATTAAATCGGATGGCCACCGCTATCACCGCAAATACAGGCGAAAGAAGAATCAACGCGCAACAGGACGCCACAATATCAATAGCCCGTTTCAAAAAAGCCTCCCAGGGCGCCATGATTTGCGGAAATACCTCTATTAACGCTGTGCCCAATACATTGCTCATTTTAACAGAGCCTACCATATAGTCGTACATGTCAGGCACCACTTTGATACTGGCTCGCGTATCAGAACAGGCATCTATGATTTTTAGAAATCGCTCGTGGTCGGGTTTATCCAATGCAATTAACACCTCCTCTACTTTGCGGGACTCGACGACTTCTTTAAGTCTCTGTACATCCCCAAAATGCTTGAGTTTTCCATAAAAACGATTTTCGGATTGTTCTTCCAGGCTCAGGAATCCCAAAATTTTAAAGCCCAGACTTTTCTTCATGCCCTCGAGCTCAGAGTATAATTCCCAGGCTCTTTGGCCACTCCCCACCAACAAGGTATTAAATCCCATTTTCCTGGATTTAATCTGATTCCAGGTATAAGTTGCAATCGACATTCTTACGATGCTGATGCCTAAAAACTGAATGACAAAATAGACGGGTAGGGTATAGCGGTAAATCTTAATATCTGTATAGGGGTCATCTAAAAAGAGGACAAAGAAAATGATAAGGCCACCTAGAAGTGTGAATTTAAAAATTTGCGATAAGTCTTTTAAACGAGAACGCTTGTAGGGTTTTCGGTATAGGCCGGCAAGGCCATAGATCA
>CANHCC010000130.1 GCA_947459115.1 Bacteroidota bacterium
GGTAGGGGACAAGCGTTATAAATTGATAAAAAATTAGATTATTATCGACTCCAGGCATTTTATGAGGCTTGGTTTTGAATTTTTCCCGGATTTTTTTGTGTAAATCTGTTACCCTTTATGGCTTGCACCAAGCGGGGGCTTGCACCAAGCAGAGGCTTGCACCAAGCGGAGGCTTGCAAATTCTTATGAAGGATTTTCTTAGAAAGCCTTCATAGAGCTCATATCCTGAAACATTTGTAAATTTGTGGAACACAAGCCTTTTGCATGAAAGTTTATCTGGATAACGCTGCCTCTACGCCTCTGGCCCCATCTGTATTACAGGAAATGATTCCTTATCTCACCGAGATTCAGGGCAATCCGTCCTCTGTGCATTTCCATGGGCGACAATTAAGAAGTGCCGTAGAGACTGCCAGAAAACAGATTGCATCCCTCCTCAATTGTTCCCCGGCAGAGATTGTTTTTACCAGTGGTGGAACTGAGGCCGATAATCTGGCGCTTAGGTCAGCTGTTGAATCTCTGAAAATTCAGCATGTGGTAACGACTAAAATCGAACACCATGCCGTTGAATATCCTTTAATTGAACTTGAGAAAAGAGGCCTCGTCACCATTCATTGGCTGGAAACGGATGTCAAAGGCAATGTGAATCTCCAGCACCTGGAAGAAATCCTTGCCGCCCATTCTCCCGCATTGGTTTCCCTCATGCATGGTAATAACGAGATTGGAACCCTGCTGCCTTTAACTCAAGTGGCTATGCTATGTGAAAAGTACCAAGCCCTGTTTCATTCAGATACGGTTCAAACGATGGGACACCTTGCTTATGATTTAGCTTCTGTTCCGGTGCATTTTATCACGGCTGCTGCTCATAAGTTTAATGGACCAAAAGGTGTAGGGTTTCTTTATATTCGACAGGGGACGATGATTCCTCCCATGATTTTAGGCGGAGGACAAGAAAGAAATATGAGGGCAGGAACCGAAAATGTTCCGGGTATTGTTGGAATGGCTGCCGCTTTGAAAGATTGTTATGCTCGTCTGGAAGAAAAGCATGCCCATTTAATTAAGCTCAAACACTACTTCAAAACTCAATTAATTGAGCGTATCCCCGGTGTTACTTTCAATGGAGAAATTGAGGAAGATAAATCTTTACCAACGGTTTTGAATGTATGTTTCCCCGGCACAGAGGATTTGATGTTGTTGTTTAATCTGGATATTTCAGGTATTTCTGCCTCCGGAGGATCCGCTTGTACTTCCGGGAGTGTGCATACTTCTCATGTGTTGCATCACATAGGACTTCCCGGCGAGAAGGCGGTAAATTCCGTGCGTTTTTCTTTTGGATATCAGAATACGATTGAGGAGTTAGATTTCGTGTTGAATAAGTTGGAGGAAATTTTAAAAGTAAAGGCAGGGGTCTAGGGTTGGTGTTTTACCCGCCGAGTTCACAAGTCTTAACCCCATTCTTTAATTTTCAATTTCATTAAAAGGGTTCCAAGCCCTTGATTCTGCTTAATTGTAAATGGATTTGTATAAAAACTTCTGAATGATTTGTGAGGATCAAAACGCTGTTTGTGTCTCATCTTTGATCTAAACGCTGTCTCTATCCCTAACCCTCCTCAGAGGGGAGTTCTTTTTACCTACAAGCCATAACTCTAGAGCGATTGTTTCCCGATATTTATTTTCGTCACCTTGTTAATACTTCAATAAATCATAATTTCTTACTCACCGGAAAATTCCTGGAACCTAAAAAGTTCTAACCCATTTTCTTATCCATAATAATCTTCTTTTTACCCATATCTATTATTGGATTAATCATCCAAGGTTTATTCTATTGGCATAATACAAGTTAAAATTTCATAAGCAGGGGCTTTGAGATTGGCCATAGGAGAGGGGGTAGTCGATTGTTTATACAATATATTTGAGAAAGGTTGGTCAGGTTATTAAAATACATCAGGTAATTTTTAAATTTCATCTTGCACTGAAGGTGCGTCTTAACCTGGCAGCGTGTTTTTCCGCCTTGTCCTAATATGACATAAACCTTACTGAAATTTTTATCTTGTAACAATTAATTATAATCCTGTAAGTTCAATTAAGATAATTATTCTGAATATTGAAGAATAGATTATTTGAGACTATGAAACGATTAAACTTAATTTCCCTTATTGTTTTAGCTGCCGCCTTTTTGATGGCCATGGGCATTGATTTAAATAATCTCCTGAACTATGCCAATCAAACAAAGCCGGTTTATATCACCAGAGATAATACCCCTCCAGGCAATACGATTACAAATGCCGGTGCCACACTAGGACGGGTGTTGTTTTATGATAAAGCTCTGTCTTTAAATGGCACTATTGCCTGTGCCTCCTGCCATCAACAGGCGTTTGCTTTTGGGGATACAGCCAGATTGAGTAAGGGCTTAACTGGTGGTTTGACAGGCAGACATTCTATGCGACTGGTAAATGCCAGATTTGGTGCAGAACTTAAATTCTTTTGGGATGAAAGGGCTGCTTCTCTGGAAGACCAGACTTCCAGACCTATTCAAGATCTGGTGGAGATGGGTTTTAGTGGGACGAGTGGTCAGCCAGGGATAGATTCTCTGATTCGTCGAATGGAGAAGATAGATTATTATCCTCGCTTGTTTCATTTTGTCTTTGGGGATTCAATGATCTCCGAAGCCAGAATTCAAAGAGCCCTGGGGCAATTTATTCGGAGTATGCAATCTTTTGATTCGAAGTTTGATGCCGGTCGTGCTCAGGTGACCAATATCAATGACCCCTTTCCGAATTATACAGCTCAGGAGAATCAGGGCAAAAATATTTTTCTCGCGCCCCCCAATGCCGGAGGCATGGGATGCCAGGGCTGTCATCGGGCACCGGAGTTTGATATAGATCCCGCAACCCTGAATAATGGCGTCATTGCAGATGCACAAAGTCCTGCCACTTTAGACCTTACCAATACCCGTTCTCCCTCTTTAAGGGATTTGGTAAATCCTCAAGGGATGTTAAATGGCCCCATGATGCATAACGGTAATTTTACCAGCATTCGTCAGGTATTGAATCATTACAATCAGATACCGGTGAACCCGGCCAATACAGCCTTGGACCCCAGAGTGGGCGGCCCTAATGGTATGGGTCAAAATCTGGGGAGAACGCCTCAGGAGCTGGATGCGGTGGAAGCCTTTTTGAGAACCCTGAGTGGCGTGGCCATTTACTCGGATGTCAGATGGTCTGATCCTTTCGATAGTAATGGGAATCTCACAGTATTACCTTTACCCCCAACTGCCGTTGGGGAAATGCTGACACAACCCAGCCTGGGGATTTATCCCAATCCTGCTAAAGACTATATTCAGTTAAGCATCCCTGTCACTTCCGATTATGAAGTCAGCATTTTTACCACAGAAGGCAAACAGGTATTCAGCCAATGGGTTACCACCCATGCTCAGTTAAATATTTCCCCTCTCCCAACAGGGCTGTTATTGTTAACGGTGCAGGATAAAACGAATGGATACAAATGGGTGTTTAGGGTGATGCATCAGGAATGAGGCGGGATAGAAAATAGGATTCCATACAATTCGGCATTTAATCCGTAGGGGCGACCCTTGTGGTCGCCCTGTATGCGTTGATCAGAGACCACCCGGGGCGACCACAAGGGTCGCCCCTACAAATGGATTGAATTCTAATGGGGCGGGAATTAATATTTGTTGTTTACCCATTAAAATATGCTTTGGGATTAATCAGGCGCTTTTTTAGTCACGAAATATATTTCGAAAATAAAATTTAATCAAAATTTAATAATAAATATTTGGAATTATGTAAAATCTGCATTTAATTAGCTTGACTATTCACTTTAACCCATTCGTTATGAGTACCCAACAAACACTATTTTATTTCGCTCTTAATTCTATCATGCAGGCCTTAGGAATGCGTATTTTAATAACCTGGGGGGGGGGGGGCTTATTTCTGTTATTAAGTCTTCACCTTCAGGCCCAATATCAGATTCCATGTATGAAACCTACCGAACTGGCCTTTGATGGATCTTTCCATTACTCTTGCGACAGCCTCGTACGGTTTCATTCAGATTTAACCAAGTGTGATTCTACTCATTATAATGTTCATGGATTTTATTATTTAACAACAGATGCCACAAACATTCATACTATTCCATCTGCATCAGGTACAGATCATACCTCCGGTACAAGTACACAATTTATGATAGGTCAGGTGACTGGTGACCAGGCACCGGTTGCGGTTTGGCGTCAGCCATTTACCTTCTACGAAAACAGGGTCTATCATTTAAAAGGATTTGCATTGCATCCTTCCTTAGATTCTAGCATTGCAGATCCCTGGTATTACCTGATTTTAAAGGATACCCTGAATGTAGATACGCTTACTCGTTTTCGTTTGGGTGCTGACGGAGAATGGATAGGATTTTCCTGGAAATTAAATATTGATACGACCGGGCTGTACTTTATTGAAGTAGCGGTAGCTGGTGTCAATGAAGATTGGGTGTTTTTTGGATTGGATGATATTTCCGTTAAAGAGGAAGAGTTAAATTTAGATGGTATGGCAATTCGTGCAGATACTTTGGGGGATGGAAGTATTAAATTAATGGCCACAGGTGGATTTACCGAATATTTATGGAGAATTCGACCTGATACACTTTTTACGACTGTAGTGGACACCTTGATTGTATTTCCAGACTCACTTTTTGATCGTATTTCAGTTATTGGGGTAAATGGAGATGCCTGTTTTAGTCGTGCGGCATGGATGGAAGTCAGCCGAATGACTAATTGTCTTGGGAATTTAGGCGTTGAGTCAGGAAATTTAACGGGTTGGAGTGGAACCCATGGTTTAAGTAGTATAACAAATTTAAACTATCCCTGGAACTTAGCGGGCACAGGTATCAATCATGCACAAGTAACAAGTTTAGGGAATGATCCGAATATTCCGGTACTTCCTACTGTTTGTCCTATTCCCGGCTACGGACAACATTCCATATTATTAGGTCGCAATTCCACAGGGCAACATGCACAGGAACTTACTTTTGATTTACAAATTGACCCACAAGCCCCAGTGCTTTTAATGGCAGTTGCAAGGGTTAGAGATATTACGAATGTTACTTCTGCCAACACTATACCTGCAAGGATTTCTGTTATATTAACCGATTTAAATGACAATATTTTATCTAACCCTTGTATTCAATTAAGTGGGGCGAATCCCACCTCATCTGCATGGAGACCTGCCTTAAGCACAATACAATTCATTCCATGGGAGCAATATCAACTTGATCTCACGCCCTACCTTGCTTTGAATTCTATTCGTGTTAAGATTGCTAATCTAAATGATGGCTTTGGTGAGGGAATCCATTATTCTTATTATGATTTTGCTTGTAGTACCTATCCTGAGGTAATTCAACCACCTTATTGTGCGAATACTTCACCCAAGATAACAGTAGATCCAGCTTTTTCTTACTTCGATATTTGGGATTTAAGTAATAATTTGATCGAAAGTTTAATTCCTCCCAATAATGTAATTCAGTTTAATAATCTTACCGTCAATCAAGTTTATACTATCACCTCTAATAGTTCCGGAACCGCTGCTATTTCCTCTTGCGAAGTCAGTAGTACATTCACCTTAAATCCTCCTTTGTCGAATATTAGTTCCACAGTAAACATTACGCCTCCCATGTGTGCTGGAACAGCAACCGGGATTGCCACAGTGACTGTGAATAGTGGCGGAAATCCTCCCTTTAATTTTTTATGGTCCATTATTCCCAATGTGAATCAAAATTTTGTGAATACACTCACACCAGGTACCTATAGCGTTATGGTCTCCGACAATGCAGGATGTTTCCAGGAATTACAATTCACCATGCCTGAGGGAGATACTTTCGATATACAGGCTAACTGGGATTTTAATTGTGCAACCGGATGTATTGAATTAGGTGCAGAAGTGTTGACTCAGACCTCCGGGATTTATCAATTTGACTGGACTTGGGGTATACCAGGACCTTCTACGGCCAGCACCTCTACTCAAAATATTTTCCATTTCGATAATATTGCCATCTGTTATGGTATGGATTCCGGTACTTATCCCTATACTGTTACCATTACGGATCCATTTGGATGTACGGATATGGTAAGCGGGAATTTACATTATCTTTATGTTGCGCCCCCTCCAGGTGGTTTGGCAGGTGCAGACACCTTGATTTGTCGCTTCACACCAGGTCCTTATTTAGATACCCTAACATTAGGAGATCCCTCCCTTGCTTCTGGTTTTACGGGCATTGTGGGAATTTACTGGATAGCGCCGGATGGGTCCACGCTGGGTGGAACTAATCCAACCATCGTGGTGAATACAGATCCAACCGTTGGCCAAAATTCTGGTCAAAATTCCGGAGCCGGATTATATATTTTGGTACTCGTGGATGAAAATGGCTGTGAATATCGGGATTCTGTTTTTATTAACAGATGTTGCTCGGATCTAATCGAACCCTATACTATGATATCCGGAGGAGGAACTATCAATTATGATTTTCCTCCTAATCCGAACTCCAATTCTTTGTTTAATTATGTTTTGGACGGAGACTTTATTATTGATGGAAATCTCACCTGGGGAGGTGGTTCTCATCCTATGTTACGATTTATGATGTTGCCCGGATCTACCATCACCATAACGGAACCGAATTCTCTCCACATTAAAACTTCCAGACTCTTTGCCTGTGATTATATGTGGGATGGATTTATTGTGGAGCAAACCAATAATAGCAACAATTGCACCCCTTTGCTCAAGTTTGAAAACTCCAGATTAGAAGATGCTACAACCGGTATTGAGTCCCGGGATGGAGGCAGTGTGGAGATATTGAATTCTTTATTGGAAGATAATTATGTAGGACTTAGAATTAATCCCTTTGATGCATCTTTTAATTCCAATATCTGGTGCGGCAGTGTGACCAATACAACCTTCAGAAGCATACAATCTGTCCCTGCTTTGCCTTGGTCCTTATTGCCACCTTATGTTGGATATAGGGGGAATAAAGCGATTGAGATATTGGGGGATGATGTGAATCATCCGAATTCAAAAGTTTACTTTACCAACTCTACGCCTGGCAATCGTGTGGCTTCTTTCGATTTTGGAATTTTTGCTGAAAAGACAGGTTTAAAAGTCTATAATTGGGCCTTGGATTCTATGTATTCCCCGCATGGGTATAACAATCCGAATACCATGTTTAATTTTGGTATTTGGGCGTCTGGCGGATGGCAGCAGCCTATCCCTTTTGAGGCTAGAATCTGTAGTGTGATGAATTGTTCCAATGGTATTAGGGCAAGAGCTTATAAAAATTTCTATGCTTACAGTAATTTCGTTCGTTTGAAAAGTCAACCGAATTCTATGGGCATCAGTTACCTAAATTGCGGTACTGCAGATAGTATCTCCCTTCATTTTAATGATATTGCCCAGTGTCAATTCGGCATCAGAGGATTATTCTCCAGACCGGGTGCCAGGATAAGAATTCGCATGAATGACATTGACTTATACTCAATCAATCGGAGTGAAGGCATTACTTTGCAGGAAATATCTTCTAGTCCAATTGCCCTCAGGGTTGAGCAGAACTTGGTCTCCGCCATGTTTGCAGGTATTTCCGTAGTTGGGAATAATGCTCCATCCGGAAACAATCTGCGTATTTTAAATAATGAAGTTTTAATGAATTACCACATGCTAGGAGTAAGTAACACCTTTCTGAATTATGGAATTCGGGTAGCCTCGTGGCGAAATCCCAGAATTAATTACAATCAGGTTTCTGGCACCTATGGCAATTTTGTAAAATTTTATAGCAAGAACATTTTACGAGGGATTGAGATTAATA
>CANHCC010000131.1 GCA_947459115.1 Bacteroidota bacterium
AAACTGAAAGAACTTTCTTCGGATGAGGTAGCGTAGCTAGTGATATCAGCGGGTTAAAATCTGTTTTCGAAACAGTCTTAAACCCAGGTTATTCATTAGCGTCGATGATTATTTCTGCAACTCAACATCAATAAGGGATTCAAAATGTTTGCACACTCACCTTTTCTAATGCAAAGCGTTTAGAAATAAAAGTGCAGAAATTGAGCATTAGTAGTAGTTCCAGGCGTTTCACACGGGGCAAAAACTTTCTAATGCATAATTTGGGTTAAATCACATCTTGTTTGACTGAAATTACTATGCGGCAGTTTAGGTTATTGGATTCAGTCAAGCTTTTGATAAACCCCAAAAGTAAAGTCTGAAGGATAGTCTTTTAGATAGGTGTCTTCTATTGCCATTAAAGTTTGGAGCTCTCTTGAATAGTCTGATACGAAATGATGAGCTATGTGTTTTAGGACTGGCATAAGTATATTGCCACCGAGTTTTTTTTCTTCAATTACCTTTAAATGTTGATGCAGGACTGGCAAAATACTGGAAGATTGAATGCATTCTGAAGGGTCTGAAATTCTCATGCGGAGTTCTCCGTGGGCATAGATGGTACGCTTGACCCAGTTGGTTCCCAGGATTTTTCTGGCTTCTTTGGGAAGGGTGTTTAATGCCTGTTGTGCTGCTTTTAATTGATGCGTTGGCAGCATCATTCGGTTGGGTCCTGTGTATTCATGCAGAAAGATTTTTCCGCCAGGTTTCAGAGCGGGTAACAGGGTGTTTAGAAACAGATTTTCAATGTTTCGGAAATGATGAAGTGAGGCATGGAATAAAAAGTAATCAACCGATGCCGGAGCATAGGTGCGTTGGTATATGCTGTTGGTTTCGAATAGGATATTCAGAAGTCGGGAATCTTGGGTTTTTTGACGGGCTTCTGCAATTAATTCTGAAGATAGGTCAAATCCAATGACTGAGAGGTTAGGACAAGCAGATGCAATGCGTCTTTCATGTCCACCTGAGCCACAACCCGGTGAAACGAGAATGCCTTTCTCCGACTGAATGTGCTTTTCCGCCAGATAAATTTCGTAAGGCTTATTAGGGTCTCCTGTGGCCAACAGATTCATGCGGCTTTGAATCGCGGGAATAATCCACCAATTGGCGTGCTCAAATTCAGGCTGAAAAGCTGACAGGGTTCGGTTTTCTCCTTTGAGAGAAAGTTTGGATAGTAAAAAGGGCAAGCCTCTCTGGCGTAGCTTGATGGCGGTTTCAATAAAATCGCCTGATGTAATCCATGAAGCCATTGACGCAGTATTTATAAATAGATTTATTTATGAAATCATCCTTACTGGCTTGGAACATTCCGGTAACAGGCGATCAAAAACGAAAGCCGGGGATTACAGTGCCGTTGTTTTAGCAGTATCTGTAATGGCGACTTTACCAGGATAGACTTTTAGGGCTTCTTCGAGACATAGCATAGCCGCATTCAGGTCTTCTTTGCATAAGACATAGGCAAGTCGGACTTCATTTTTACCCAAACCCGGCGTTGCATAAAATCCGGTGGCAGGCGCCAACATTACAGTTGCACCATTATGGCTGAAAGATTCCAGTATCCATTGACAGAATGTATCGCTGTCATCAATGGGGAGACGAACCACCGCATAGAATGCACCACCGGGGTTGGGGCATAAAACACCCGGAATTTGGTTAAGGGCTTTGACAACGAGGTCTCGTCTTTCAGTATATTCTTTAGATACTGTATCGAAATAAGAATCGGGCGTGTCCAGAGCGGCTTCAGCCCCAATTTGTTCGAAGGTGGGAGGGGATAGTCTGGCCTGGGCGAACTTTAAGGCCACTTGCATTACCTCTTGATTTTTGGAAATCAAACATCCGATTCTCGCACCACAAGCAGAATAGCGTTTGGAGATGGAATCCATTACAATAGCCTGTTGCTCTATGCCTTCAAGATGAAAGACTGAGGCAAAGGATTTACCATCATAACAGAACTCCTTGTACACTTCATCTGACATAAGGTAGAGGTCATGCTTGAGGACGATTTCTTTCAGGGCTTCAAGTTCTTCGATGGAATATAACTTCCCGGTAGGGTTACCGGGATTACAAATCATAATTGCTTTGGTTTTTGGCGTAATGAGACTTTCAAATGCAGAAGCGGGCGGAAGTGCAAATCCATTTTCAATATGGGAAGTAACCGGAACTACCTTGACGCCTGCTTCAACGGCAAATCCATTATAATTGGCATAGAAAGGTTCGGGGATAATCACTTCATCACCCGGATTAAGGCAAGCAGAGAAAGCGAAGCGAATGGCTTCAGATCCGCCTGTCGTAACCATAATGTCTTCCGTTTTGAGGGAGATATTATATTTGGCGTAATAGCCGGTGAGTTTTTTGCGATAAGATTCGTTACCCGCGGAGTGGCTGTATTCCAAGACTTTTATGTCTGCCTTACGAATGGCGTCGAGCATTTGCGCCGGGGTTTCAATATCGGGCTGACCGATATTGAGATGATAAACTTTAATGCCTTTTTTCTTGGCGGCTTCAGCAAAGGGAACAAGCTTACGAATAGGGGAGGCAGGCATTGCCAGGCCTCTGGAGGATACAGATGGCATACAAAGAGATTTGAAAAGTAAAATTAATCAGAAATCTCGGGTTGGTAATCAACCTTAAGCCCTCATGCCTTCATAAACGGATAGATACTGCTTTGCCACAATCTCCGGGGTATAGTTGGCTTGGGCAAAGGCGCCGGCTTTCTCTCCGCAGGCTCGGGCTCTGTTTTCTTGGGTCATCCACTCTATCCCTTCTGTCAGACCATATTCATAACCGGAATCAGACAGCCAACCGGTCTCTTGATGGATAATCATTTCCGGTATGCCGCCCGTCCGAAAGGCAATAGAGGGTTTATGACAGGAAGAAGCTTCCATTATGGTATTGGGAAGGTTGTCTTCTAATGAAGGGACCATTAATACATCGGCTGCATTATATGCGCGCCGGATTTCGGCAAGATTGCTTAATGGTCCTGTTGTAATATAGGGCACAGATAATTTTTCAGGACCCTCTTTACCCATGAGTAGTAAAGTGATTTTAGAAGCGATTTCAGGTTTAAGTTGCTCAAGGGCTCGCTCTAAATACACAAACCCTTTCCTGGGGTCGCGTATATTTTGCGCAACAAACAGTAAGACGAATCTGTCTTCAGGAATGTTCAGCGCAAGGCGGGCCTCAGATATAGATTCCGGAAAGTAGGCTTCCGGATCTGCCGGGTTCGGAATGTTAATGACCTGGCTATTTTTCATCAGACCCGATGTTAGTGCTTCTTTTCTCAGCCAGTCTGAGCATGCCACTACACAAAGTTTTTGGGTTTGTTTCAACCAGTGTGATTTTTGTTGCCACAATTTCCTGGAGATGTCCTGATCGGAAGGATTTTTTAGCATTGGACATTTTCCGCATTTCTGCTCATAATGTGCACATCCTCTGGTATAATGACATCCCCCTGTAAAGGCCCATTGATCGTGTAGTGTCCATACGATGGGTTTGTTCAGGCTGGACAATTTATGCAAAGCATCCATATCCAGAAATCCATGCTGAACCCAATGCAAATGGATGATATCTGCTTCTTGTATCAGGGGATGTTGGGAAATATCTCTTCCTGTTTGTGCCGTTGAAAAGGCAAATCTGACGGACTTGTTTTTCTCATGGGGCAGGAATTTTAGTTTTTCGTAAAATTTATCAAACAGAAACAGCGGTTCCTGCAAAGCGCCCTCATGCAAGGCGTGAATATGAGAGGCGTAGTCTTGCCCGGTGCGAACCAGTATAGAGGCTTCGGTGCCGATGCTTCTCAATGCCTTCATGAGTCTTTTGGCTGCAATGGCTGCTCCCCCGCCTTGTCCATATGTACTCAGTAGGGCAACCTTCATAGAGGTTTACGGGCTAATACGACCAGGTTAAAGAAGAGGGAAGTGTCTTTTGGCAAGAGGAAAGACCAACACAAACCCATCAGCGTAGAGGGCGTGATGAGGAGCATACTGACCAGAAGGCGGAGTGGCAAAGGCCAGGATTCAATACGATTGAATAGGTAGAGGTTCCAAAGCTGAGCCATCACACGAATGAAGTTTCCGGTTTTTTGTATTTCCAGAATTTCAAAGCCTTGTTTTTGCAGGAGGTGAGGGTATCCAAAGGAAGAGTAGCGGGCATAGTCAAAGGGTACTTCATGTTCATTCCACACAAAAGGGACGGAGGTTAGAAACAAGCCACCGGGTTTCAGGACCCGGTAAATGTCTTGTAACGATTCATCGGGGGTGAATACATGCTCAAAAACCTCGCTGCTGAATACGGCATCAAATGAAGCATCGGGTGCAGGAATGGACTTTCCATCGAAGTAAAGGTCAATCTCTTCGTTGGTATGCGGATGGCCGGGGTTTTCAATGTCCAGGCCTGTGTAGGACTTTACGGAAAATAAATGTTTATACGGTTTTCTGCCACAGCCATAATCCAACAGGTCCCCGTGAAGTTTGGGGATTTGGGAGAGGAAGGCATTTCTCAAATCTTTCCGAATCAAATAAAAAGGATTAAGGAAAATCCCTGCCCATCCCGGGTGAAATTGCTGACTTAGGTAAAAGCTTTTCAGGCTCATGCCATGGGTTTTTGAAAGGCAGCCACAACGGTATGTCCATAAGGGAGATTGCCCGGCATAAGGCCTTTAGCCAGAATTTTCCCGAGCACATAAGCCGGGGCTTTCAGTAAAGTATGCAATATCCCGGTATCTAAGGATTTATAGGGAATGCCGAGCCATTTTTTCAGGGCATGGATACTGAGGCTATAACAATAATCGAAATAATGATGGGGTTGCAGGGTATCATGCCACAAGCCAATGGGTTTCAGATTGAGCAAGGAACCACAATTCATCAGGCAGGTATCGGTCCATCTGGAGAGATGGTGAGGGGGCATGTTAAGGATAAGGTCAAAAGACCGGGCAACATAGGAATCTTCTGACGGAACGCCGATAATGAGGATGCCCCCTGGTTTGAGGCACTTCACCTGAGCTTCAAGAAAGCCCCGAATGTCTTCCACATGTTCGAGTACTTGAAAGCTACACGCCACATCGTAGGTTTCCGGCATTTTATCGCTGTGAGTCTGGACAGATTCATTGACAATGCTGACTCCGTTTTTTGCGGCGAGTTCTTTGGCTTTGGTGCTAAAATCCAGTCCGGTGTAATCCACCTTTTTGAGGAATCGGGCAAAGTTACCTTTGCCACTGCCGGTTTCGAGGACTTTAGCGCCTTCTGGAATAAGAGAAGCTGCGCGGTGGAATTCCGGCTTTTCGTCCACATAATACCAGGGTTGTACCTGGAGGCTGTTGTAAAAGCCTTCATCTCCGGAGGCCAAAGGCTGGTAATACAGTAGGTCGCAGGCCGCACAATGGATGAGTTGGACCGTTGGGGTCTGAATCAAATGGCGGATGTCCGTTTGGTATTTGGCTTTATATCGGGCGGATAGGGCAGAGGTTGAAATTTCATCTCTTACCTGCTGGCCTGAGGAGGCAGAACAGAGGGGACACTTCATAGTGGGGTAAAATTACCTTAAAATTGCTTACCCCAAGCGGTTGCTTGGTGCAAGCGATCAGGTATTCAAAAACCGTAGGAGCAGATTGTATCGATCCTGGGTATCGTCCATTTGGGCCTTGTCGAAGAAGCTCATGATGATTTTGTAATTGAAGCGTTCGAAAGTATTGACTACCCTGGTCAGTTCACTGATATTGAGCTTGAGTGTCACATGATAGGCCGCCGCATCGGGGCTTGAGGTGAGATTCACACTCAGGGCTTTGGCGTCGTTGGATTCCACAATTCTGGCAATTTCAGATAGGTTATAGGAATTATGGGGTACTTCCAATACGATAATGCCTCCGGCTTCGGATGCTCCAAAGACTTTGTCTATGCCCTGGATTAAATCCTGAAGGGTGATCATGCCCTGATAGTTGCGCTCCTCGTCCACCACGGGAAGAATGTCTAATTTCCAGGTGGCCATGAATTTGATAACATCATAGACATGCTGAGTGCCCAGCACATATAAGGTGTTGGGCAAGCTTAGATGATAATCTCCCACCGGCTGATCCTGGCTTTCGGCTTCCAATACATCGGTTTCGGTGATGATGCCCAGTAATTGGCGGTCATTCACAACAGGCAGTTGAGATACATGGAATTCTTCCATCCAGTCCATGACCTTATCTCCCATATCTGAAGTTCTCAGACAGGGAATGCGGTCACTAATAAGTTCCTGTGCGGTCATTGGAGAGCTTTATGCTTTTAATACGGCTGTTTTATTTAAAAATTGTTTCATGAGCTGGATAAATTCTTTTGGTTGTTCCATCATAGCTGCATGAGAACATTTGTCAATAAAGCGAAGTTCTGAATTTGGGAGTAGAGATTGGAATTCGTAAGCAACATGAGGCGGGGTAATATTGTCGTTCAAGCCCCATATCAGCAGCACAGGGATGTGAATCTGACTCAGTTCTTTGCGCATGTTATGGGTTTGAGCCGCTCGGGCAATTTTAATGATACGCAGGGCTTTTCCGGTGTCGTTAATGATGTCAAACACCTCATCTACGAGGTCTTTGGTTGCTGTGGAGGGGCTGTAGAATGTGTACCCTACTCGGTCCTTAACATATTGATAATCGCCTCGTTTGGGAAAGGTAGAGCCCATTCCGGATTCAAAAAGGCCGGAGGAACCAGTAAGAACCATGGCTTTTAATCTTTCCTGATGTTCGAGGGCGAAGATTAGGGCGAGATGACCGCCGAGGGAATTGCCGACCACAATGGTATCGGTGAGATTTTTGAAGGCAGCAAAGCGCCCTACAAAATCTGCCAGAGCATTTACGGAGGCTTCCACCCGTGTAGGCTGGTAAATGGGAATAAGGGGAATCAGCACTCTGTATTCTTTGGAACATTCCCTCAGGACTTCATTCCAGTTGCTGAGGGCACCAAATAGGCCATGCAGCAGGAGCAGGGTAGGCCCCTGACCTTCTTCGATATATTCGAACCCGTTTTCGCGTACTAAGTTATACTCCATAATCACTTTCTTTATGGCTGTGTATGATTTTCAGCCAGTTCCCCATTAATCTGTCCCCCATAGGGGTCAAAATGGACTCGGGATGAAACTGAACCCCTGCCAAATTATACAATTTATGCTGAATGCCCATAATGATTCCGTCATCGGTTTGAGCGGTGATGCGCAGTTCTTTGGGCATACTTTGGGGATTCAGTACCAGGGAATGATAACGCATGGCCTGAAAGGGCTGAGGCAAGTCTGCAAACAAACCGGTATTGTCATGATAGATGTCTGAAGTTTTGCCATGAATGGGTTTAGGGGCATGGGTTACCTCTGCCCCAAAAATTTCGCCTATCAGCTGATGCCCAAGGCAAACGCCAAGAATAGGAATTTTGCCGAGGTATTTCTTTAGAATAGCTTCTGAAATTCCGGCATCCTTTGGCCGACCCGGCCCCGGAGATATTAGAATACCGGTCCAGGGATAATCCTGATCGAGGTATTCCACTTCATCATTGCGGACGACCCGCACGGGCATACCTGTTTTGCTGACCTGGGCTTGAAGATTCCAGGTAAAGGAGTCGTAATTGTCCACCAGCAATATCATGCGATAAGTTTGTATGAGGCATCGAAGGAAAAGTCCATAGATACGAATACAAACTTATCGCGTTTTAGGGAATCGGGATTAAAATA
>CANHCC010000132.1 GCA_947459115.1 Bacteroidota bacterium
CCTTCTCTTTCATAAAAAGAACATTCAAAGGGGAGAACCACAAACATCCGATTAATATATTTTTTTACTATTTCAACCCTGCCTTTTTTCCAGGCCCACAACTGAGGAGAGATATAATAAAAAACCGGAATACCCTGTTCTCGAATCCATGGTGCCAATTTCAAATTCATACCCGGATAATCTACCAATAGCACAGCATCTGGCTTTTGTGACTGAATATCCTGCTTGAGGAATTTCATAATACCCAGGATTCTTGGAAGATTAGCCAGGACTTCCACAAACCCCATAAAACTCATATCCCGAATATGCTGGCGAATCTCCACACCGGCCTCAGCCATGCGATCTCCTCCTGTCCCGAGCAAACGAATATTGGGGCTTGATGCACGAAGCGCTAACGCAAGATTGGCGGTATGTAGATCAGCTGAGGCTTCTCCGCAAATGATATATAAAGTGGGAGCACGCACTCTGAACTTACTTCAGCTTTAAATGCCAATGATTCAGGAAGGGCAAAGCGTGATGGGCCGTTAGATCAAACTGTACCGGACAAACAGAAACAAAACCATTCGCCAAAGCCCATTCATCGGTATCCTCTCCCTCATCTTCAATTTTAAATTTCCCGGTGAGCCAATAGTAATTGCGCCCGTAAGGATCCACGCGCTGATCGAACTCTTCAACCCAACGCCCCACCGCCTGACGGGTAATTTTGATGCCACGAATCTGATCCAGACTCAGGCTGGGAATATTGACATTCAAAAGAGAGCCTTTAGGCATGGGATCGTCCAGAGCCTTTGCTACAATTTTTTGTACCACTTCTCTTGCTGCTGTAAAATCAGCAGAATGGGAAAAATCACACAAAGAAAATCCTATAGAAGGAATGCCCTCAATAGCCCCCTCCATGGCAGCAGACATAGTACCGGAATACACCACAGAAATGGAAGAATTGGCACCATGATTGATGCCGGAAACCAATAAATCCGGCTTTTGTTTCATTAACACCCCGGTTGCAAGTTTCACACAATCTACCGGCGTGCCGGAGCAGGCCCAGCCGGTGCGGTTATGCGACAGCTTCTCTTCGTACAAACGCAATGGCTTGCCCACACTAATGGCATGACCCATCCCACTTTGGGGGCTATCGGGTGCTACTACCGTTACGGTACCAAAATCTTTGACCGCTTCAATTAAATTCGCAATGCCCGGTGCGGTAATCCCATCGTCATTACATACCAGGATGTGAGGTTTTGTCATAGGACAAAATTACGAACTTTGGATAGCCCAAAGCAGTTAAATACACAAAGCCTTCTTGTTTTGCTCAAAAAATCAGAACTTTGATATCCCTATGCGTGTCCTGACCCTGTCCATCCTCCTTGGTTTTCAACTTGTGGCAGCCTTTGCTCAGGCACCACATCACTTTTTGTTAAAACTCGATGCCCGAGATTCACTAACATTTCCGGCGCTCAGTCCGGAGGCCCTGGGACACAGACATCGCCTGAACATTCCGTTGAAAGAAACGGACTATCCGGTCAATGCCCATAGAATCCTTGAACTTTCCAGGAATTCCGATATTCTGGTCATAGGACAAAGCAGATGGTTTAATGCGGCCCTCATCCAAACCACATTGACTCCAAATGAATTGAGGCAGCGTTTCCCCTGGCATCAGGGCCTGATTGAACTAAAACACCAGGCTGGCAGTAGTCACCATCAGGAACCTATACCTGTAACACAAGAAATTGCTCCCAACCGGATTACCTCAGATTATGGTTTTGCTTATGTCCAAACCCAACAAGTGGGCTTAGATTGTCTGCATGACAAAGGTTATACAGGAAAAGGGGTAAAAGTTGCCGTGTTTGATTCCGGATTTCGAAATGTGAATCAGATTTCTGCGTTTGATTCCTTATTTGCAGAAGGCCGGGTTCCACATGTATATGATTTTGTGAATCAGGACCTCTCTGTGTTCGATGAAGACAACCATGGCACGAATGTATTTTCGGTGCTGGCTGCCCGTCAGCCGGGATTAATCAAAGGCTCTGCCTGGCAAAGCACTTTTTTGCTGGCACGCACCGAAACGATATTTAGTGAAACCACCCAGGAAGAAAGCAACTGGATTCAGGCCATGGAATGGGCGGATTCATTAGGCGCCCGTGTTATCCAATCCTCTCTGGGATATAACAAATTTGACGGTGGCCTGGGCTATACTTATTCTGATCTGGACGGGCAAACCACCCTCATATCTCGGGCAGCATCTATTGCCGCTTCCAAAGGAATTGCAGTTGTAGTAAGTGCGGGGAATGAAGGCTCTAATTCCTGGAGCTTCGTCACTGTGCCTGCCGACGCCGACTCCATTTTAGCAGTTGGCTCCGTGGATAATATGGGCATTCGTTCCGGCTTTTCCTCCGTGGGACCAACGGCAGACGGCAGAATCAAACCGGATGTCATGGCCATGGGAGGCAGCACGGCTATTATCACTACCTCAGGCAATATCTCGAATTCGAGTGGAACCTCTTTTGCCTCCCCTATCATTGCCGGGATGGCAGCCTGTCTGGCTCAAGCTCACCCCAACCGGGCCGGATGGGAAATATCACAAGCCATCCGTCTTTCTTCCGACCGTGCAAACAATCCGGATAACCAATATGGCTATGGCCTACCCAATGCTTGTGTTGCAGACTCCTTACTCAGACTCACTACCCGGACGATAGAAAGTACTGAAACCATAAAATTGAATCTTTTTCCTAATCCAACAAGGAATGTCATTCAACTTGAAACAGACGCTGAAATTGTGTTTCCACTCTCTTTATTTGATACTCAAGGGAAATGTGTTTTGCAAATGTATGCTACTGAAATAGATTTAAGCCTCTTGCCCTCCGGATCGTATTGGTTATCGGTGCCTGTCAAAAATAAAGGTATTCGGCTTCTGCCCCTCATTAAAGAATAAAGTACTTTTCATTTCTCGAACTTATCCTTCTCCAATCCTAAAACCATGAATAAGAATAAAGCCCTGGTATTGTTGCTCCTCCTGACGGGATGCATGAGCTATCAACCCACCACGCCGGTAGAAGCAGATATTGAACGTGTAAAATCTGTTTATCCGACTTACACCCTGGAACAACTAAAAGAAGGGAAAGCCTTATACGAATCCAAATGTTCAGACTGTCATGGTTTGAAAAGGCCAGGCGGCCATTCTCCGGATCAATGGCAAAAAATTGTGCCCAGGATGACCGCCAAAGCCAATAAAAAATCTCCGGGTCAAATTACTCCGGAGCAATCCGAGCAGATTGTCAAGTTTTTAGTAACGATGAGTCTGGCTGGGAAGAGCTAAAGAGAATTAGGAACGCATAAAGGAGATGGGCCCGCGAAGAATAACACCTATGGCCCCAATAAAAATAACTGTTTCTTGTATTTTATATCCTTGAAATTCCACCGTGCACACTTCCACTGCTTACAGACCTACTGGCCCCCGTCAATTCGTGCCTCGTATTCTCCAAGCCCAATAATCGCCTGTATCCCAACCAGGCAAATATCAATGCCTCTTTACCTTCCAATAAGACCTTATCCGGAACAATAAATTCAACATTAGGAAGCCTTTGTCGAAATTCATGAAGAAGGAATTGATTGAGGGCACCGCCCCCGGTGACTAAGATCTTTGAACGCTGCGCCCCCAACAACTTTTCAAGCTGAAGAACAATATGGAGAATGACAGATCGCATTCTATCTTCCAATGGAATATGTTCATAGGCCTGAAGGACGGGAAGAAAGGCCGCTGAGAACCATTCAGCGCCCAGGCTTTTGGGGGGCTTCTGCTGAAAAAATGACAGGGTATTTAAATCCTCCAATAGGCTTGTGTTGGGGAGCCCTGCCGAAGCCAATTTTCCATCCGCATCATATTCTAATCCAACCGTTCCTGCCAAATGATTTAAGGCCATATTACAAACTGTCACATCACAGGCAAATGCACCCTTCACATGAATGTTTGCAAATCCGCCCAAATTCAAAAACACATCATACTCCGGAAACAGAGCAATTTCGCCGGCAGGCACCAAAGGCGCGCCTTGTCCACCGAGGGCTATGTCCTGCATCCGGAAATTGGTCACAACCGGCAAACCCAATATAGCGGTCATGGTTTCTCCATCTCCGATTTGCAAAGAGAATCCCTGACGGGGCTGATGAAAGATGGTGTGACCATGGGCGGCTATGGCATCCGGGCGAATACCCGTAAGATTCATTCTCTCCTTGACCGCCTCTGCCTGAAATCGTCCAAATTCCACCTGAAGGCGCGTGAGCTCTAACCCACTCAGAGCCCTGCCACCACTGAGTCTGTGTTTCCAGGCATCGGAATAGGCTTGACAGTCAAAATCCAGAATCTCCCAAGAACCATTATCGCCGAATCGCACAGTGCAAATATCCAACCCATCTAATGAAGTACCGGACATTAGCCCGGTTATTGTTGTCTCTTTATTGAGCATAGGATGCGTTCTTCAAATTCTATGAACTGCTAAGATATAAGAATGGCTGCATTGCTGCAGCCATTCCAATTTGAGAATTTTATCGGGTTTTTATCCGAGTCCGTGCATCATGGATTGAAGCTTTTTGGACAAGACAAAAAGAATCATAGAAGCAATACCGGATAGCACCACGAAGATCAGGAAGAATTCATACAGCCCTGTAATTTCGAAACCTGCGAATTTGGGCTTTACCGGATTATGATTCCAGATTTCGATTTTGTCCCGCTTCCAAACGGCCAACTGTTTTCCATCTGCGGTAAAAGTGAACTTTGCTGCCGGATCGTTGTGCAAAATCATATTGAGCTTGGAGCGCGTGATAGCCGCCTCCGATACTTCATTGTAATTGTTTTTTAGTACAGCCAATGTGGAATCGCCTTCTTTTTCACCAGCCTTCAGTTCAAAAGACCAGGTTGCCATTCCCGGCTGAAGCACATAGACCGAATCACTCCCTTCCACATCCGTTTTGGCAACAAAGACTTTGGACAATTCTGTTTCAAAACCCAGACCATTGTTCACCCAAAAAGTGCTGTCATTCACAACAAAAGGGGCATTCTCAGGCAAAGAATCTCTTGCAGGTAAAATCACATGTTGGAAATCTTTTGCGGGAATTACCTGCTCCAGTTTAACATCCTCGGGATATAATCCACTCAGCGTTCCGGCAAACTTGTTGGCCGCAGAAGTAGAGAGGAACCAAACGCCCATTAGCAAAGAGGCAAACTTAATAGGGGCAAGTTTTACCACCATAGAAAGACCAATCGGAGATAAACACAACTCCCCAATGGTATGCAGGAGATACAAACTGAATAACCAGAACATTGACACTTTAATTTCAGGCTGAATGCCTTTTACCCCAAAGGCAATAACGAGATAGCCAATTGAGAGGAATAATAGACCAAAAGCTTGTTTGGTGGGAGAGGCAGGTTCTGCATTTCTACGACCAAGGAAGGTCCAGATTAAGGCAAATACCGGGGCAAGAATCACAATCAATACCGCATTAATACTTTGAAAATAACTTGCAGGTATTTCATAACCCAATAGGTTACGGTTGGTTTGCTCCTCTGCAAAAAAGGTCAAAGAAGCCCCGGCTTGTTCAAAGGCTGCCCAGAAGAATATCACAAAGAAAGCCAGGATATAAATGACCCAGATACGATCTTTCTCCACTTTAGAGAGAGACTTATCGGTAATAATTGCAGCAGGACCAATAAGCGTGATGGAATAAATAGCGGAACCAAACAAACCGGCATCCAAAACGAAATCAAAGAATAAAAACAAGCCAATGGTCAAAACGGACCAAATCAAAATCTGAGTCATTGGAATTTTAGGAGAGGCATTTTCGCCTGCGCTCAGCGCTTTTTTCACGGGAGGTAGCCCTACGCCTTTACCATCAGGGGTGACAACATATTTATTTTTCAGGAGTTCAAATGAAATGGTACTGACCACCATACCAATACAAGCGGCGAGAAAGCCCCAACGAAAATCCGCCGGATTTCCGGTATCGCCCAAAAAGCCGCAGGCCAGGGGCGCGATAAAGGCTCCCAGATTGATTCCCATATAGAATATGGTGAAAGCCGAATCCACTCGTTTATCTCCTTCGGGATACAATTGACCTACCATCGTTGAAATATTGGGCTTAAAGAAGCCATTCCCGAAAATAAGAAACCCTAGCCCCAGATAAAGTAAAGGCGCAGCCACACTTACATTGCTATAATTGGTAGCACTCATAAACATACAAGCCTGACCGATGGCCATCAGAATCCCGCCAAATAAAATAGAACGACGGTTACCCCAATAACGATCTGCAATATAACCACCCAGCAAAGGGGTCAAATAAACTAATCCGGTGTAACTTCCATAAATCTCGGAAGCCAGAGCTTTATCAAATAACAAAGCCTTGATCATGTAGAGGGTGAAAATGGCACGCATACCATAGTAGCTGAACCGTTCCCACATTTCAGTGAAGAAGAGGACATACAACCCTTTGGGATGTCCTTTTGATACAGAATTTTCCAATGTTTACTTAATTAATTGTTAGTTAAACGGAACAGGGTCTTCTAAAAAATCAATCAATCTTCAGAATGCCACTCTCCCTGATTCAAAGCTAAGAGGAATGGAGGAGATAAAAAAATTTCGGACATAATGAGGTTGAAAAACTAGCGAACCTTCCTTCGGCCTATATCTCAACTAACTGATAAACAGACAAAAAAGCTACCGCTCGGGGGGAGCTACCGCTCGGGGGGAGCCACCGCTCGGAGGGAGCAACCGCTCGGGGAAGCAACCGCTCGGAGGGAGCAACCGCTCGGAGGGAGCAACCGCTCGGGGGGAGCTATGGCTTCCGCCTTACACGAAATTGATATTGAAGGGTAAGGGTTAAATTCCGCCCATCGGATGGGATAATACCGGGGCCAGGATATGACTCCGCCCTGCGGGTAAAATATCTTTCATCTAAAGCATTGTTCAGACTGCCTTCCAAAGTCAAATTTTTACGAGTCCAGGCCAAACTCACATCTAGAACCGAGTAGGCAGGGATTATGCCTTCCACCGATGTGGAGGTTCGAACCGCATTCGATGCATCCGAGAAATGTTCCTCGGTAAAAGAATGCTGGCCGGACAATCTAAAATTTTTATACTTCCAGGAAATCCCTGTCCGAATTACCGCAGGTGAAACCATTTCCACAAAGTTGCCATTAATACCCGGTTCATTCGATCTGATATAACGCGCATCAATAAATGCCATATTGGCAAATACATTCAGCTGATTGGAAGTCTGTGGGTAAAACACCTTCAAAATATTAACCTCTCCAAACAATTCAATACCAATATTTCTGGCATCGGAGATATTCGTGCGATACCGATAATCTAAAAACAATGGCGGCCGGTCTGCCCTTAAAACCTGACCAATTCTATCCTGGTAAGCAAGGTAAAAGAGGGTGATTTCGTAACGAAAGAAATTCTCTTTTCCTCCTTTCGCCCCTAAGTCAGCTGTAAAGCCTTTTTCGTCTTTCAGGTTTGGATCAACCACGAGGTTTGGATTATTAATGCGGATATCCGAAAAATTAATCGCTCGATAATTCTGAGAAAAATTACCATATAGCTCCACCCTTGGATTAGGTCTGAAACTCGTACCCAAACCACCCAGAAGAAACGACCGGGGCCTAAATGTTCTATC
>CANHCC010000133.1 GCA_947459115.1 Bacteroidota bacterium
GGTTGGGGTAAGTAACTTACCGGGTTGGGGTAAGTAACTTACCGGGTTTGGGTAAGTAACTTACCGGGTTGGGGTAAGTAACTTACCGGGTTGGGGTAAGCAGCTTACCGGTTTGGGGTAAGTAACTTACCGGAGAGGTAAACCAACTATTTTTAACCGTAATTTCACAACTTAATCTTAAATTTCGGGTCTTTTTGAATTTTATGCGAAAAAATGAAATTTCAACCGGTCTGAATCTTCTTAATATCCCCGTGGATCAAGTGGGAATTGTGGAAAGAGCAGAACGGTTCACCAAACGAAGTATCAAAACGGAATCTAAAGTGCAAGGGCTTAAGTTAGCCCTCAACATGATAGACCTTACAACACTGGAAGGGAAAGATACCCCCGGTAAGGTAAAACAGATGTGTTACAAAGCACTTCACCCGCATGATTACCTGCCAGGTCTGCCCACTGTAGCCGCAGTCTGTGTTTATCCCTCCATGGTCAAAGTTGCTAAATCGGCTGTGAAGGGTTCGGATGTAAAAGTGGCTTCCGTTTCTACGGCTTTTCCTTCAGGGCAGGCTCCCCTTCAGGTGAAACTTGATGATACACGCTTTGCTGTATCTGAAGGGGCGGATGAAATTGATATGGTCATCTCCAGAGGGAAATTTCTCGCTGGGGAATACAACTTTGTTTTCGATGAAATTGCTGCCATCAAAGAGGCTTGTGGTAAAGCACGCTTAAAAGTTATTTTGGAAACAGGTGAAATTGGCAATTTTGACAATGTGAGAAAAGCCAGTGATATCGCGATACAAGCAGGTGCAGATTTTATCAAAACCTCTACCGGTAAAATTAACCCTGCTGCCAACATGCCTGTCACCTTGGTGATGTTGCATGCCATTAAAGACCACTACGACAAAACCGGAATCATGATAGGCATGAAGCCTGCCGGTGGGATTTCAACGGCGAAGCAAGCACTCCATTATTTGGTAATGGTGAAAGAAACTTTGGGCGATGCCTGGCTTAGTAATGAATGGTTCCGCTTTGGCGCCAGCCGTCTGGCCAATGATATTCTGATGCAGCTGATGAAGCAAGCAACCGGTTCTTATCAGTCCGGTGATTATTTTTCCAATGATTAATTGAGTTGTTGTTATGAGTAAGAAAGAAACCAAATTACAGGGATGGAATTACAGCCCAGCCCCGGAAAGTAAATCCGGCGCTTCCCTTAAAAAACAATATGATCTTTTTATCGGAGGCAAAATGGTGAAGCCTACTTCCGGTAAATATTTTAAAACCATAAATCCGGCAACGGAAGAAGTTATTTCCGAGGTAGCAGAGGCCAATGCTGCCGATGTGGACAAAGCAATGAAGGCTGCCAGAAAGGCTTACACCGGTGTTTGGTCTAAAATGAAGGCTTCTGAACGGGGAAAATATCTTTTCAGAATTGCCCGCCTTATTCAGGAAAGAGCCCGGGAATTTGCGATTGTGGAATCCATGGATGGCGGAAAGCCAATCCGTGAATCCAGAGATGTGGATGTGCCTTTGGCCGCCAATCATTTCTTTTATTATGCCGGCTGGGCAGATAAATTGGATTATGCTTTCCCCAATCGTCAGGCTCAGCCTTTAGGTGTTGCGGCTCAGATTATTCCCTGGAATTTTCCCCTACTTATGGCCGCCTGGAAAATAGCACCGGCTCTGGCTTGTGGCAATACTGTGGTATTGAAATCTGCTGAAACGACCCCACTCACTGCCTATAAACTGGCAGAACTTATTCAAGACGCCGGCCTTCCGGAAGGGGTCGTCAATATTATCTCTGGAGCAGGTGCCACTGGTGCCGCAATGGTGAATCATCCGGAAGCGGATAAAATCGCTTTCACGGGCTCCACAGACGTGGGTAAAATCATTCAAAAAGCGATTGCTGCCACCCATAAAAAAGCAACACTGGAACTAGGGGGTAAGGCCGCTAACATTATCTTTGAAGATGCGCCTATTGATCAGGCGGTGGAAGGGATTGTGAATGGTATTTATTTTAACCAGGGGCATGTCTGTTGTGCAGGTTCTCGTTTGTTTGTGGAGGAGTCAGTGAAAGATGTGGTTATCGCCAAACTCAAACATAGAATGGCCTCCCTAATTGTCGGAGATCCCCTGGATAAGAATACCGATATCGGCGCAATCAATTCCCGAAGTCAATTACAGACTATTGAAAATTACATTCGCATTGGCCTGGATGAAGGGGCTGATATGTTCCAGACAGATTGTAAATTGCCCTCTAAAGGATTTTGGTGTCGTCCAACTTTATTTACCGATGCAAGTCAATCACACCGCATTGTACAGGAAGAGATTTTCGGTCCCGTCTTGGCGGTAATCAGCTTTAGAACCATAGATGAAGTTATCGCTAAGGCTAACAATACCCCTTACGGTTTGTCTGCCGGTGTCTGGACGGATAAAGGCTCTAAAATCTTTAACCTCACCACTAAAATGCGGGCCGGAGTTGTGTGGGCTAATACCTACAATAAATTCGACCCCGTTTCTCCATTCGGGGGATACAAGGAAAGTGGATTCGGAAGAGAAGGCGGATTGCATGGTCTGTCGGCTTATGTACAATTTTAATTGCTGGTGTCATGGAAAGAATTGAAGTTTTGAAAACCTATAAAATTTATATCGGCGGAAAATTTCCCAGAACAGAAAGTGGGCGATATTATCCTTTACAGGATAAATCCGGAAAATTAATTGCGAACATCTGTCTGTGTTCCAGAAAAGATGTTAGGGATGCTGTTTCCGCTGCCCGCAAGGCTTTTGAAGGCTGGTCGGAGCGTGCGGCCTTTAACCGTAGTCAGATTTTATACCGTATCGCAGAAATGATGGAAAGCCGCAAAGCCCTGCTCACAGAAGAATGTGTGCGTTCCGGAATGACCGCTAAAGTTGCCCAGCAGGAAGTCTTTAATGCCATTGATCGTGTGATTTATTACGCCGGGTGGGCAGATAAATACATGCAGATATTCAGCAGTGTGAACCCGGTGAGCAGCCCTCATTTTAACTTTTCAGTACCTGAGCCCATGGGGGTAATTACCGTTATTCCGCCTTCTGATTCTCCATTGCTCGGGTTTGTTAGCGCGATTATTCCCGCCATCACTGGCGGAAATACGGTGGTCGTGCTGGCTGAGGAAAAATACCCCTTGACCGCGGTTGCTATGTCTGAAATAATTAATGATTCAGATGTGCCCGGGGGAGTGGTAAATATACTTACCGGCACGAAAAAAGAATTAATCAGTCATATGGCCTCTCACATGGATGTCAATGCCATAATTCACTTCGGAAAAGACGAGGCTGAATTGGCTAAAGTTAAAGAGGTCAGTGTTCAAAATTTAAAACGCGTATTGCATTACGAATATAAGGCAGAAGCGGAAAATCCTTATTTCATTCAGGATACACAGGAGGTCAAAACTACCTGGCATCCGATTGAAGTCATTGGCCCATCCGGTAGTGGGTATTAATTTGTCCGGGATTCCTTTGACACGTTGGTATTAAATTCGGAATGCATTCTTGAATTTACTATTTTGAGATAAGGAAATTCATTTTAAACGCCTTGCGTTCAAATCAATGATAAAGGTCGTTCAGGAGAGCGACCTTTATTATTTTATACCTCTTGGTTCCAAGCTGTCTCAAAGATATAGGTATTGTTTAATAAAATCTGATCCTGGCATATTCCAATATGAACGAAAACCTTTAGAGAAGAGGTTGAATAAATTATTGGGAAAAGGCATATTTTTCTCTGTTGGTCGCTTTGTTAACGACAGAGAAATTTACTTGCAAAATTTACTATTTCCATGGTTTCGTATGAAAATCCAAGCCTGAAATTCCCCGTGAAAATCGTTGGTTAAAACTTAGAAATAAATGCAAAATACAGTATATTTGTAGATTAAACCTTAATGTAAATATGCAAGTGGTAAACACCAAGTACGCAGACACCCTGAATTATATTGGAGGGCAAATCGTTTCTTCCGGAAGCAATCGCTTTTTGGATGTTATTTCTCCAATTGATGGAAATCCCTTATCCCGTGTGAATCTATCCACGCGTGATGATCTAGATAGAGCTGTGGCCTCTGCCAGCGCCGCCTTTCCTGCCTGGTCCTCTATGCCGGTAAAAGAGCGGGTTCAGATTTTATATAAATACCGTGAACTTTTAATTCGTGATTTTGATGAGCTCATGCACCTGGTCCATGAGGAAAATGGTAAGACACTGGAGGAGTCTAAGGCCGAGGTGGAAAAATGTATTGAGCTGACAGAATTTGCCTGCTCAATGCCCCAAATGATTTCAGGGGAGGTTCAGGAAGTTTCCAAGGGCGTTGAATGTGTAACCTCTCATGCACCCCTTGGAGTTGTAGCTTCTATCGTGCCTTTCAATTTCCCGGCTATGGTGCCCAATTGGACTCTTCCCAATGCTATCGCCCTTGGAAATTGTATGATTTTGAAACCATCGGAATTAGTGCCATTGTGTTCTCAAAAATTGGCCAACCTGTTAAAGGAAGCGGGCCTTCCGGATGGCGTGTTAAACATCATCAATGGAGATAGAGAGATTGTAGAAGCCATTTGCGATCATCCCGGGATTGAAGCAGTTTCTTTTGTTGGTTCCACCAAAGTTGCAAAAATCGTTTATGCCCGAGCTTCTGCCTCTATGAAGCGCGTAGTGGCACTCGGTGGTGCTAAGAATCACCTGATGGTTTTGCCGGATGCTCATCCAATGATGACTGCCTCCAATGTTACAGCTTCTATGTCCGGCTGTGCTGGTCAAAGATGTATGGCTGCCTCTGCCATGGTTGGTGTAGGAGAAGTAGATCATATCGTGGCCTTAATGGTGGAAGAAGGTAAAAAACTCATTCCGGGCAAGAACTTGGGACCGGTTATTTCGGCTGCCGCTAAAGCACGCATTGAAGGCTATATCACAGAAGCTGAAAAAGCAGGGGCAAAGATTTTATTGGATGGCCGGAACTGTGTGGTGGCAGGAAAAGAGAATGGGACTTATGTAGGGCCTACCATCATTGATTTTGTAACGCCTGATATGTCTGTCGCTCGAGAAGAAATATTTGGTCCGGTGATTTCTATCCTGCGTACTAAAACTTTGGATGAAGCTATTGAAATTGAGAATGCCAATCCCTACGGAAATGCCGCTTCTGTCTTTACCCAAAGTGGAGGGCTTGCCCGTCTTGTTGCTGAAAAAGTCTCTGCCGGGATGATTGGGGTGAACATCGGCGTGCCAGTGCCTCGTGAGCCGTTCTCTTTTGGTGGCTGGAATGAGTCGAAATTTGGTGCCTGTGATATTACCGGCAAAAGTTCAATCGAATTCTGGACGCGTTTGAAGAAGATTACCACCAAGTGGAATCCGGAGGCCAAAACCAATTGGATGAGTTAAACTGTTTTTGATTTAATAAAAAAAGTTATGATTTCTGAACATCAGGTGATCACAGACGCAGAGAAAGAAACCATTCGTCGCAACAATCTCGATTACACGCTGTTTTCCTGGTCCAAGCAGGCCGGGCTAAATCCTATCATGGTGCAGCGTGCAGAAGGCGTTTATCTCTATGATTACGATGGTAAGCGTTACATTGATTTTTCTTCCCAGTTGATGAATGTTAACATCGGGCATGGTCATCCTAAAGTGGCTGCTGCTGTCCAACAGCAAATGGCCGAGGTGAGTTATGTTACGCCTTCATGTGCGACAAAAGTTCGGGGTGAACTAGGGAAGAAATTGGCAGAAATTGCTCCCGGAAATTTAAACAAGACTTTCTTTACGCTTGGTGGGGCGGAGTCTATCGAAAATGCCATTAAGATTGCAAGACTCTACACCGGACGCCATAAAATCATTACCCGCTATCGTTCTTTTCATGGCGCTTCATATGGCTCAATGTCCGCTGGTGGAGACCCTCGCAAGTTGGCAGCGGATTCTCAACAGGCACCCAATTTTGTGCATGTCGAAGATGCTTTTTGTTATCGTTGTCCCTGGTCCCAAAAACCGGAATCTTGTGCCAGAGAATGTGTATCCCATCTCGAACGCGTGATTGAATTTGAAGGGCCTGAAAATATTGCTGCTATATTAATGGAGGGCGAATCTGGCTCTTCCGGGTGCATCAAGTATCCCAAAGATTATTGGCCTCGCTTAAGAGAAATTTGCAACAAGTATGGTATCCTTCTGATTGCAGATGAAGTGATGAGTGGGTTTGGTCGCACCGGCAAATGGTTTGGTATTGATCATTTTGGGGTGGTTCCGGATATGATTGCCATGGCCAAAGGCATTACCTGTGGTTATATCCCTCTGGGTGGTGTAATGGTTTCTGATGAAATTGCTGCCTATTTCAATGATCGGCCTTTGATGGCAGGATTAACTTATTCCGCTCATAGTGTGGCTTGTGCTGCTGCGTTAGCTGTTCTCAATATTTACGAAGATGAAGGCATGATTGAAAATGCTGCAGCCATGGGTAAATATGTCGAACAGCAGGTGGAAGCCATGAAACTGAAGCATCCGTCCATTGGGGATTTTAGAAACACAGGTTTATTGGGTTGCATCGAGCTTGTAAAAAATCGTCAGACCAAAGAGCCTATGGTTCCCTGGAATGGTAAGCCGGAAACCCAGGCGATTATGAATCCTGTGGCAGCTAAAATTCGTGAGTTAGGTATGTACACCTTTGTTCGCTGGAACTATATCTTCGTTGCCCCTCCCCTGAACATTACCAAAGATCAGATTGATGAGGGATTGGATATTATTTCTCAGGCTATTGCCCTTGTAGATGGGCATTGTTATTAAAAAGGGAAATAGAATAAAGCTTTTATTTCTTTTATTGCTCAAAGGGACTTCAACACGGCTGTGTTAAGTCCCTTTGTTTTTTTAGGTGTCAACCTAGGTTGGGTGTCAACCGGAGTTGGGTGTCAACCGGGGTTAGGTGTCAACCGGGGTTGGGTGTCAACCGGGGTTGGGTGTCAACCAGGGTTATGTGTCAACCGGGGTTGGGTGTCAACCTAGGTTGGGTATCAACCTTGGTTAGGTGTCAACTGGGGTTAGGTGTCAACCGGGGTTGGGTGTCAACCGAGGTTGGGTGTCAACCGAGGTTGGGTGTCAACCGGGGTTGGGTGTCAACCTAGGTTGGGTGTCAACTGGGGTTAGGTGTCAACCCCGCAAAAGTTTGTAGCCAATACAAAATTGACTATCTTCACCCTTCAACCAATTCTATTCCAATGGAAACGACTTCTTCTCACGACTCTTCTTTATACAGTGAAGATCTTGCCCCCTTAAAGCCGGAACACCGGTCCTGGAATCAATGGAATCTGGCCGCCCTCTGGGTAGGTATGGCCGTCTGTATTCCTACCTATCTTCTAGCCTCATACATGATTCGCTCTGGTCTGTCCTGGCAAGCCGCCCTAATCATTATTGGTCTTGCAAATCTCGTTATTACCATTCCGATGGTTCTAAACGGTCATGCCGGAGTCAAATATGGGCTCTCTTTCCCTGTGGCCGGCAGAGCCGCTTTTGGCGTGATGGGGATTCATTTTCCCGCTCTTATTCGGGGCTTTGTGGCCTGTGGCTGGTTTGGTATCCAAACCTGGATTGGGGGACTGGCCATTTATTCTATCTGGAATGCTCTTATGGGCACCACTCCAGATCCCGAATTGAACGCCGGAAAATTTA
>CANHCC010000134.1 GCA_947459115.1 Bacteroidota bacterium
CTGCTTCTGACTCTTTCTTTGGCAAGGTTCACGGAGTTAAGCCAAAAGTAGAGCAAGGTGATTTCATAGCCCCGGTTTTTGGCTTCTCTGAATAAGTTCTTATAACTCTTAGTGGACAGGGTGGTTTCAATCGCAAGGCTGCTATGTTGAGATAAAAGCGTTTGTATGCGCTGAAGCATGATACGCCCGGATTCCAGGGCTACCTGCTCTATCCGAAAGGGCGAAAGGCCTTTGGCAATTTCATCGGCATTGACATATTCCCAACAGTTGAGAAGGTCGGGCAACAAGGCATAAGCGGCTGTGGTTTTACCTGCGCCATTACAGCCAGAGAGCACTATCAGGCGTTTAGGATTCGTACTCATATGGCAAGGTTAGAAATTACCAGTTGGCGAAGGCTTTGTTGAAAATGTCCTGGGTAATTTTATCATTAATCTCCCGAATCAGTTCTTGTTCAATGGCGCTAAGATTGGCAGATCCGGGGTAATCGGCAAAGTTGGAGAAGCTCTGCTCCCAGTTTTCTTCGGGATTGAGTTCGTTTTCGAATTTAACCATAACCGAAATGGTCAGGCGGTTTTGCCCTGCGGTCTGATTGCCCTGAATGTTGATGGGCATAATGTTGTAATCGGTAATGCGTCCGGAGATGTTCACATGTCCATTGTCCTTGACTAAAATCAGGCTGGTTTGGGTCAGAAATTTATCCCTGAGGGCTTCTGAAAAAGTTTGAATCAGATTGGGTACAACAATAGATGCTGTATTGTCAAACTGTTGTATGGAAATGGTTTTAATATCCGCATTCACATTAGCACCGGTGAAGGAGTAGATGCCACAGGACTGAAGCGTAAGGCTCATCAACAAGAGGCAAAGGATGGCATAAGATTTTAACACTTTCATGAGAACTACTCGAGATCGTAACCTTTGATTTTGCGATAGAGGGTGCGTTCGGATATACCCAATTCCTGAGCGGCTTTTTTGCGGTTGTTTCTGTATTTCAACAAGGCTTTTTGAATAAGGTCTTTTTCTTTCCGTTCCAGGGACAAGGATTCTTCCAACAAAGGGGTATCCATTCGAATGACGGATTCCTGGTAGGGTTGCTGGGGTTTGACAGGGGGAGGTGAAATGACCTGTAGGCTACCATGAGGAATTTCAGAGGGGATTTGCCCACCATCCATCAGATGCATGACTGTTTTCTTCAGTTCGGAGACATCGGCTTTCAGGTCGAACAAAATTTTGTAAAGTAATTCCCGTTCTGTTTCAAACGATTGATTTTGGGCGGGACTGCCCACATGTACCGGAAGAAATATTTCGTTAGAGGGTAATGTGGCTTGTATTCGCTCCGCAGAAACCTGTTCTTCGGGACTTAAGACTGTGAGTTGTTCGGTAAAGTTGCGTAATTCCCTCACATTCCCCGGCCAGCGATAGGCCAATAACAAAGGTTTTGCGGCTTCATCGAGGCGTATGGGGTTTCTTCCGTATTTATGCGCGAATTCAGATGCGAAATAGCGAAACAACAAGAGGATATCTTTTGTCCTGTCTCTCAGAGCCGGGACATGGATGGTAACGGTGTTGAGGCGGTAATATAGGTCCTCCCGAAATTTACCCATCGCGACAGCCTCTAACAAATTCTTATTGGTTGCGGTAATGACTCTAACATCGGTTCTTTGGACTTTGCTTGAGCCAACACGAAGGAATTCCCCACTTTCCAAAACCCGTAGTAAGCGGGATTGTGTAGCGAGCGGCATTTCGGCAATTTCATCCAAAAAGATGGTGCCACTGTTCACCTCTTCAAAATAACCTTTTCGTGCTTCATGCGCAGAAGTGAAAGCGCCCTTTTCGTGGCCAAATAATTCGGAGTCAATGGTGCCTTCGGGAATCGCCCCACAGTTAATGGCAATAAAGGGTTGATGCTTACGTTTTCCAAACTGATGGATGATTTTGGAAAACACATCTTTACCGGTTCCATTTTCCCCATTGACCAGAACGGTTACATCCGTGGGCGCTACCTGTAAGGCAATGTCAATGGCAGAATTCAATTGAGGGTGATCCCCAATAATGCTGAATCGTTGCTTAACCGAAACTCTGTCCATTACTTTTCTATCTGACCAAGAAGGGTAGCAGTTGTAGCGCTGCTAATAGTTACCTGAACAAAGTCGCCGGGCTTTAATGCGGCATCCCCTTTAGGAAATACCACCATTTTGTTCTGGCTGTTGCGACCACACCAATCCTGATCTGATTTTTTCGAATTGCCCTCAATGAGGACTTCGAATGTTTTGCCGACCTCTCTCAGATTGCTTTGTCTGGAGAGAACATTCATGAGCTCTATCACTTCTGCCAAGCGGCGTTTTTTAATTTCTTCCGGGACATCATCCGGATATTTTCTGGCAGCCAAAGTTCCGGGTCTTTCGGAATAGAAGAAAGAGAAGGCGGCATCGTATTGTACTTCGTTAATGAGGGACAATGTATCCTGGTGTTCTTCTTCTGTCTCTGAGCAGAAGCCGGTGATGATGTCGGTAGAGATCGCACAATCCGGCATATAGTGGCGGATGCGGTTGACTTTTTCCAAATACCACTCTCTGGAATACCCACGATTCATAAGTTCCAGGATGCGGGAATTACCGGATTGAGCGGGAAGGTGAATGAACTTACAGATGTTGTGGTAGCGGGCCATGGTTTCCAACACCTCATCGGTGATATCTTTCGGATGTGAAGTTGAAAAACGGACGCGAAGCAAGGGGTTGATGTTGGCCACTTTTTCCAGAAGACCTGCAAAGGAGCAATCCTCAAAATGATAGGAATCCACATTTTGTCCCAGCAGGGTTACCTCTCTGTAGCCTTGTTCAAATAGACTTTGGGCCTCCTGGACAATACTATTGAAATCCCGGCTTCTTTCTCTGCCCCGTGTAAAAGGCACGACGCAGAAAGAACACATATTGTCACATCCCCGCATAATGGAGATAAAGGCTGTTACACCATTGGTGTTGAGTCGTATGGGGGCAATGTCGCTGTAAGTTTCTTCCCGGGAGAGTAGGACATTAACGGCTTTTTGTCCATCTCCGGCTTCTTCAATAAGTCTTGGTAAATCGCGGTAGGCATCAGGTCCCACAACGATATCCACGAGTTGTTCTTGTTCGATAAGTTTGGATTTCAGTCTTTCCGCCATGCAGCCCATAATGCCTACGAGCATAGCAGGATTTTGAGCTTTCCGCGCTTTGAGATGCTTGAGACGATTCCATATTTTGGATTCGGCATTTTCCCGAATCGAGCAGGTGTTCAACAACACAAGGTCGGCAGTCGTTTCGTCTTTGGTAAATCCAAACCCCATATCTTTTAGCATGGAAGCGATGATTTCTGTATCAGAGAAATTCATCTGGCAACCATAAGTTTCAATGTAAGCGGATCGGGTAGGAGTAGTACCGGATAGGTTTTCTTCCGGTTGAAAAGCGGCACCTTGTCTGGATTCGTCATGGGTTTTGGAGAGATCCAGGGTCGAGGGCGTAAATACTTTTGAAATGAGATGCGACATAAGCGAAAATAACCCGCAAATATACGGATTATATCCCTATATGTGACATTTTGGCAGTGTGTTTTCCTTGCAGCAGGGAAAAAATCTCATGTGAATTAGGCTTTATTCTTTTGAAATTTTAAATCGTTTAACAAGCCCTTCGGTAGTGGTTACTTGAAGCAGATACATTCCTATGGGAAGACCCAAAAGGGAAATAGGGGACTCTCGATTGAGCTTGCCATCCGATACCTGTTTTCCTAAATGATCAAATAGGATAAAAGTGGCCTCTGTGCTGCCTTTTATGGTAAGGGAAGTTTTGGCTGGATTAGGATATGGGTAGAGTAATGGCCCCTCTAACTGATTAGGTTGAATTTGGGTAACAGGATTACAGGCAGTGTCTGTAATGTTTCTATCCAGAAATCCTGATCGGTATACATCATACCGGAAGGAGAGCCATTCTGGACAGCGACCGGTGCCGGCTTCTATCATAAACGCTTTACCGACATTTTGAGAGTCAGGCGTGTAGGTGCCATAACCGGCAACAATGAATACATCCATGCTGCCATTTTGATCAAAATCTGCAATCAGGGGCCCGTGATCTGATTCGTAATACGGCAGTCCGGCTGGAAGATAGGAGCCGGAATTCATTTGCCAGATAAGGCCGTTGTAGGGCTCTATGGCGATAATGTCTCCCATAAAATATCCTGCAACCAGGTCCAGTGTATCATTGCCGTTGATATCCCCAATCGCACACCCTCTGAAGGAACTGAAGGTTGTGGAATAAGACCAGTCCACAGATCCATCTATACCATTCAGAAGCCAAATTCTTTCATCAAAAGTTATCCAATCATTATTGGTAATCACCACTTCCAGGTCACCATCTCCATCCAGGTCGGCAATAGAAATGGCCCCCATGTTACTCATTGGAATAGGGGTTGTCCAGAGAAGACTTCCATTTTCAACATTAAATGCCCTGACCAGCCCGTTGTTGGAGCCTATAACATATTCCGGTTTACCATCCTGGTCTATGTCGGCGACAGCACCGCCATGATAGGCATTATACATAGAGGTATCCGTTGTAACATTGGTCCAAAAAGTATCTGCTGTTTGGTAATTGTAAGCCCATACGAACAATCCACTGGTGTTATAATGACTGGCTATAATTATGTCCAACTTTCCATCCTGATTTATATCTACGAGCGTCGGTTCTGTCTGAATTGGACCCTGATGTGGATCTACCGGGATGTTTTTATCTGTGGTTCCATCTTCTGCGTTGATAATTCTTAAGTCCCCATTAAAGTTACAGAACAAAATTTCTAAGGTTCCGTCTCCATCCATGTCTGCTGAAGTTGGTGGCGAATCTCCGCCGCCGGATGGTTGACGCCATTTGATGTCACCTGTGTAGCCATTGATGCAAAAGATTTCTGGATTACAGGAACCATTCACAATGACATCAAGTGTATCATCTCCATCTGCATCGAGGATTAAAGGTGCTACATCCCCGCATCCTCCAATGTCCGCTATCCACAAAATGGAACCATCCTCTGCATTCAGGCAATGTGCTTTGCCATCATTTGTATAGGTGGTAAAAACAATTTCGTGTTTTCCATCCTTATCCATGTCAGCTGCTGCCGCAGAACCGAAGGCAGGTGCGGGAAGGGAGTATTGCCACTTAACCATTGGAAATTGAGCTTTCAGGAATTGCAAACTCAAGATTGTAAACAGAAATAGTAATCGTGTTTTCATGGATATGGGAAAAAGTTTGCTTCGTAAGACTTAAGTGGAATTACTAAACTGATTTATAATCCGGAAAAAATTGTGCTTCCAGATTGTGTAAATCTTCCGGCGTATCCACGGCTGGCCCTGGCGATTCTGTTTGGATGGTCTGTATGCGCATACCTGCCTCTAACCACCTCAGCTGCTCCAGAGATTCAGCTGTTTCAAGTTTGCCCGGGGGAAGGATGGCAATCCGGTCCAGGGCCTTGTTTTTAAAGGCATACACCCCAATATGTTGAAAGAATTCGTGGTGTTGTAGCCATTGTGTGGGGTTTGCTGCCTCCCGAATATAGGGAATGGGTTGCCTGCTAAAGTAGAGCGCAAAACCGGAAGAATCTTTAACGACTTTTACGACATGGGGCGAGAGGAGTTTTTCAGCTTGTGATATAGCGCAGATTGGTGTCGCGATTTCAGCTGATTCAAAAGCGGACAGTTGTTGGATGAGGGCATCCGGTACAGTAGGGTTCAGTAGGGGTTCATCGCCTTGAATGTTCAGATAAATATCAAAATCCGGGTAGCGTTGTTTGACTTCAAGCAGACGGTCCGTTCCGGTTGGATGATTTGGGGAGGTGAGAATGACTTTACCCTGATGCTGACGAACGACTTCAGCAATTCTTTCATCGTCTGTAGCCACGATTAAATCATTGACTAATTTGCACTTCGATGCCTGGTTCCAGACGTGCAGGATCATAGGGATTCCAGCGATTTTTGCGAGGGGTTTACCCGGGAAACGGGTTGAACCATATCGTGCGGGAATTATAGCGATGGTCTTCATGTTGAACCGCAAAGATAATTAATTGATATATGAAAATATGTCCCTGCTGCAAGGTGCACCTTGCAGCAGGGAAGAAAATTAATATGATGAATATGTCTGGTGTTAGGTCGCTTTTGTTGAAGGGTAGGATTTTTAAAGTTCTGCCAGATCCGTTTCGGGCGGTTTGGTATGTGGAAACAAGGCACCCGGAAAGCCAGGAGGCCTGGATTTACCGCATACCGGAAGGGACTTCGGCGCCGCTTCAGCCGCTTCCGGTTTCTTTTAATTGGTCCAAAACCTTATTATCTGTTGGAGGGGGAGAGATTGTCATTGGGCAGTATGAGTCTGGCGGGATGCCTGTGATTTCCGGCGTGGAGGCCTGGGATTCCAACGCTTCTCCACTCTGGTGCTATCCTTCCGGAAAGCGCGTGGTGCTCTCAAAACAAGGCTGGCAAATCTTCTCCCGGGAGGATTCCTGGACGGAGGTTTTTAATCATTCTGATATCCACCAGGAGATGGCGCTTCTCAGTCCTTCTCTTTCCCCTTCTATAGGCAATTGGCTATTGCCCGAAATGGAAGAGTTTTTGGAATATCCTTGCCTGCCTCAAGGGGAAATATTGACGATAGGTGAATTTCGGATTTTGTCCTGCTTTACTCAGCAATCGAATGCAGGCCTCTCTCAATGGCTGATACTGATTCATCAACAGAAGGGACTCCTGTTTCAGGAAAAGATACAAAAAGACTTAAAGGGCTATTCGCTTGATTTATGGTCTGTTCGAAATAATAAATTGTTTTATATTTCCGGATATCAGCAGTGGACTTGTCTGGACTTAGAATTGTATGGAGAATTTTCCGTCTGAAATGGTGTGTTTCTTTTGCATCGGTGCCTCTTTAGGCGTTTCATAATCCGCCTTAAATTCTCCAACGAGGGTCAGTATCCCATCTTTTAATTCTACTTTTTTAATTTCAACCGAATGACTCAGCATGTTAAAATTGATGTTTTCGGACTTATCACCCTTTTTCTCCACTATATTCAGAGATTTTCCATCTCTTGATGCAATGGTTTGAGTCATGCGCTTTGCAGCCTTATAGTTCTGCATCAGGGTAAAATGAAAAGAAGGAATGGAGACCACCTCCGTACCGGTGGCCAACTTTTTTAGGGCAAACCCCATATTAAATAATACCATCGTATCCCCATTATATTCTCCTCTCATGTTGACTGCAATCAGATTGGATTTGGTCAATTCTGCACTTTTCAAAGTGAGTTGGATTTTTTCACCATTCAGGAGAAAACTGACCTCTCCCGCTTGCATTCGTTGAGCCTGAAGGGGAAGCAGAAAGAGGACCAGGAAAATGGATACTAATAAACTTTTCATTCTTTTGCGTTTTGTCTTGTGTTAAACGAAATTAAGGATAATCTTTGATACGGAATTCGTTTCCATTATTTTATTTTGATACTCAGAATAGTAAAGAAATTGAAATTCGGCATAATATTTTCTTATACGCCACAAAAATGAAGATTATGAAATATACGATTATTTTTTTCCTGATTGTATGGATGAACCTACCGGAATCGGGTATGACTCAGGGCATTCGAAATCGTTGCCAAAATGGA
>CANHCC010000135.1 GCA_947459115.1 Bacteroidota bacterium
AATAATGTACTGCCCTGCAAGAGATAACTCGCAGGACAAACGCGGACCTTTAGAAGAAATGGCTTCCTTCACAATCTGCACCAAAATTTGCTGACCGGCTTTCAGTACACCGGACATTTTTCCGTGCTTATCAATATCCGGTTGAAGCTCTAATTTCTCAACATTGGCGGAGCCTGTATGAGGCTTTTGTGCCACTTGAAGAAATTGCTGCATCGATCGGATTTGAGGCCCGAGGTCTAAATAGTGCAAAAACGCATCTTTGGAGTACCCAACGTCCACAAAAGCTGCGTTCAGTCCGGGCATAATCTTCTTGACCCGTGCGAGGTAAATATCCCCGACGGTAAACTGATTGTCAGGCTTTTCAAAATGCAGTTCCGATATCCTTTTATTTTCAAGGACACAAATACGGAGACTACCCTCTGTAGCGCTGATGACGAGTTCGTTGGCCACCGCTATCTGAGTTAGGTCAGACACTTAAACCGGACAAATGCCGGTTCAGTGAATTACTTCTTCTTGTGACGATTTTTGCGTAAGCGTTTTTTGCGCTTGTGAGTGGCAATTTTATGTCTTTTTCTTTTCTTACCGCAAGGCATAAGTTTATGTATTTAAGAGTTTAACAATCGTTTTAATTTCTTCACTTTCTCTGCATCCAAAAGCGATTCGTGCAAAAGAGCTTTTTGAGCAAAAGGTTGGGCCTCAGATAACTTTCCGCCGCCAGCCAATGCTTCAGCCATTCCACACAATGCCTCCGGATAGTCAGCATCTATGGAAAGGCATTTTTTAAACCGCTCTTCAGCTTTAACCCACTGACCCGTTTGCAAGGAGAAATTCCCCAAAATCAGTTGAACATTCAGGTTGTCAGGATTCTTTTCTGAAAGGGTGCGCAATTCAAGAACGCCATCCATACTTCGACCGGGCGTGTTCACCAGAAGCAACGCACGCTCTACAAGAAAATCGACAGAATTCTCACCGGCTTGAATCGCTTTTGACCTTAGGGCAAATTCCAATTCGGAGAAACTGCTTCTCAAAGAAGAATCAGACAATGCTCTGGTGGTCATCAATCTATTGGAAACAGAGACCATTTCCAATAGATCTGAACTCAGAAGAGCAGCATTACCTTGGCACCAAAGCGCAATTAGTGTGTCCACGCTGTTATTTTGAACATCTTGCCAAACAGCACGACGTTGCACACTATCCGTAGCGGCAGAGAGTTTTCCGGCAACTGAGGAAAGATCTGGCTGAAGGGCCAGAAGTGAAGAAGGAAAGAACTGTGTTGAAGGATCGGCCTCAGCAGACTCCGTTTTTTCGGAATTGATTAAGGCTTTTCGTTCTGCAAAAGTGAGAAAAATAAAAATAACTAAACCTGAAATTAGAATACCCAGTCTTAAATACTTGGAGGACATGTGCATTCCGAAACCAGGAATTAAGCGTTTTTATCTTTCTTTTTTAGTTTGGAGCTGGTTTTTACTTTTTCAACAAAAGTTTTAGCCGGCTTAAAACTAGGTATATAATGCTCATCAATGATGATGGCAGTATTTTTAGAAATGATACGAGCCACTTTACGGGCACGCTTTTTTACAATAAAACTGCCGAACCCTCTGACATAGACATTCTCACCTTCTGTCAAAGAATTTTTAATTACCTTAAAGAAGGCCTCCACGGAACTTGCTACATCAGCTTTGTCCACACCCGTTTTCTGGGCAATTTCTGTAATAACTTCTGCTTTTGTCACGGTATTATATTTTATTATTGATTTTATAACTTTCTGAAATCTAAGCCTCTCCGACTCTTCAAACAGGTTGGCAAAATTAAGCGTTTTAGTTTGAAAGACAATACACTCGACAAAAGTTTCCTAAAAAGCTTCGTCCAGCGTGAAATAATACTGAGGTCCGGACCGTCCGAATCCTATGTCCAGACGAACATTTAAGTATTCCTTTCTCAGCAATTTACCCCTAAACCCGAACCCATAAAAAGGATGCCAGGGCGCCCCTGCAGGATGGTTCGAAAATACCGTAGCAAGCCCCCCAAAAAAGGTCATTCCCATCCTTTTCCACACCTTTAGACGGTACTCGGATTGCAAAACCAGATGATGTTTGTCCCTAAATCGCCCTTGATAGTACCCCCGCCCAAAACTTTCTCCCCCCAAAATACCCATTTGCCGAAAAGGTGGATTCCCTGGATTATAGTGCAGTAACACATTCCCGGCCAGAACTGCTTTACCCTTATGCAGAGATTGATACGCGCGCACATCAGCTACCCAAGCGGAATAATTAAAACCACTTCCGGTAAATTTGGAAAATGCTGATCCCGAAAACTCCGCATACCAACCAGAGGAAGGGTAATAAATATTGTTTCGATTATCAAAAACAACGGCCCAACCTGGCCCGGAAACCCAGCCGCCCTGACGACCACTAACCGGCTGACGATTAAACACTGAAGAATCCTGAACTTTCATCCCATACATATACTCATACAGATATATCGGCCCGGTGTAAATATGTCGCCCTACCCGCTTAAACCCTCTGAAGAAAAAACGGCTCATATCAAAACTATACTGCTCCTCCCAATCCGCCGGTGAACTACCCCCTATCCCGTAATATAACTCCGGAAAGCGCATATACAAGAAACCCGTGCGGATCATCCAACGATTTTCCGGAAAAAATATCTCAGCCGTTGGCTTACAAATAAACTGACGATTTTGAGTGTAAGTGGCAGATAGTCGAATACTGGAAGGTCGTGTATGGGTGAAAGCAGGATGCGTCCGAAAAACAAAATTGCCGGCGAGCACCCCACTCCACCGGGTCTCCGGTAAATACCTCACCACCGGAACCAAAATAAAATAATTCGACCTGCGATCGGAAGAATCTTCAGGCACAGTGTCCTGAATCCATCGGTGAATTTTCCCCGGAATATCCAGTCCTTGACCCAACAAAGTCCTCACGCCGCAAATGAGCAGAATTAAACCGAACCTCACATTCATTCGACAAACCTATGTAGAAAAACAAAGGCAAACAATATGAGAAAATAACCACAACTTAACTACAGCCCCACCCTGAGCATTTTTACAGGTAAATTTTCCGATATTCGCCCATATTTATTCTAAGACACAAAATGGAATTATCAGAGGATACCCTTGAGAAGCTTCAAAAACTGGCCGAAAAATACAGTTCCACCGGACAGGATTTAAATTCCTATCTGGAAGGACTGCTTCATACAGAATATCTGACCTATTGGGATTATATTCACCTGGATACACTAATGACGCTACAAACCCCCAAGACAGCCTTTCCGGACGAGCAAATTTTTATCATCTATCATCAAATAACAGAACTTTACTTCCGCCTGATTTTGTCAGAAATGGAGCAAATTTGCCTACCCGGAAAAGAAGCTGGCCTCGATGAATTCAAAATGCGCCTCCGTCGGGTCTCCGCTTATTTCAAAAATCTATCCGGCTCCTTTGATGTCATGGTCAATGGAATGGACCCAAAGCAATTCTTAAAATTCCGAATGGCCCTGCTTCCAGCTTCCGGCTTTCAATCAGCCCAATACCGTATGATTGAATTGATAAGCACGGGACTGCCTCTATTGGTTCATGCCGAAACCCGCAATAAATTTTCAGACTCGGAAGAACTTGAAAAACTTTACGCTAACCTCTACTGGAAGTTTGGAAACATAGAGCTCAAAAGCGGCCGTAAAACCCTAACCCTGACAATGTTTGAGGATAAATACGATGAAGGGCTCCTGGCCATGGCCAGAAAATACCGAATGGACAACTTCAGGGAAAAATGGCTCAGACTTTCTACCGCCGAACAACAGGACCCTGAATTAGTAGAACTCATGAAGCAACTTGACCTTCAGGCCAACATATTCTGGCCTTTGAGTCACTACAAATCTGCTGTACGCTATTTGCACAAAGACATGGAAGATATCAAAGCAACCGGAGGAACCAACTGGCAAAAATATCTGCCACCCCGCTTTCAACGAGTGATTTTCTTCCCAGAGATTTGGACGGATGCAGAAAAAGAAGAATGGGGCAAAGGCTGGGTGATGGAATTATTTAATCAGCAGGTAGAATCATACTGGAAATAGAATTAACTAAATAACCCGGCACAATTTTTCGTTAGAGACCCTATATGCGTGTCCCATTATTTCTCTACTTTCTGCTGGGAGGACTCGGATTGTGGTCTCAGGATGCAATACGCCGATATCCAATGGAACCTGATGGCTTACCCAGATTTGAACTTCCTGAAATTCATATACTAGCGCCATTTGGAAGTGACAGACAAAGAAAAAAAGCCTTACGCCGTAAAGCCCAATATGATCGTCTGAGATACAATGTCGAAAAAGTGTATCCATACGCCAAAATTTTTGCCCGCCACTTCACGTATCTTCACAATACCCTGAAAACCATTGAGGACCCAACGATACGAGAGTCCTTCAAAAACAAGGTTGAAAAAGACCTCTTCGGGCGTTATGAAAAGGACCTGAGAGATATGACCATAACCCAAGGCAAAATACTCATTAAACTACTTCACAGGGAACAAGGTCAAACTGCATTCGAGGGAATTAAAGACTTAAAATCGGGAGCCGCCGCTGTATTCTGGCAGGGTGTAGCCAGAATCTTTGGAAACAACCTGAAATCAGAATACGACCCGGAAGAAGAAATCATGATAGAACTTATATTGGAGGAATTAAATCAACCGTAATCACGGTACAGGATTCGTTAATTCCAAAAAAACTGTAATTTTGAACTTAAATAAGCGGGAGTAGCTCAGTTGGTAGAGCATCAGCTTCCCAAGCTGAGGGTCGAGGGTTCGAGTCCCTTTTCCCGCTCTTAAGAAAGGCAGTCCTGTACTGCCTTTTTTATTGAAACAGGTAAATTATTTTATTATCGAAATCATTACGAGTGTAATAAAAAAACTGACAACAAAGCATTGCACACCCAAACTGAATTTTAAATCTAAAAAAAGAAACATGTGTGTTTAATTAACTTAGAATTTTACCTCGAAAGTATTCAATAACTTAATTTAATTAGACCAAGACCTATAATAACCATTTTAAAAATTAATTACAGCAAATGTCAAAGCCAATTCTAATCCAAAACATCCAGATTGTAAACGAAGGAAGCATTCAAATAGGAGACCTACTTATTAAAGATGGATTCATTCGAAAAATAGGACTGAACCTGCACGCAGACGAGGCAACAATACTGGACGGCACCGGGAAATATATATTTCCCGGTATCATTGACGGTCAAGTGCATTTTCGAGATCCGGGCTTGACCCATAAAGGAGACCTATACACCGAGAGCAAGGCAGCAATTGCAGGCGGTACAACTTCCTTTATTGATATGCCAAACACAAAACCCAATGTGCTAACAAAAGAGATATTAATTGAAAAATATACATTAGCGTCTGAAAAATCCCTCGCAAATTATGGATTCTTTCTGGGTGTAACAGGAGAAAATCTGGATGAAGTTATTCAAGAAGACACCTCTGAATTGCTTGGCGTATCAGATGATGGACTTTATTTTACTAAAAAAGGGAATCTATTGGCCGACAATGCGGAGACCATGGAAAAACTGTTTAGTCAATGCAAAACTCTCATTGCAATACATGCAGAACAAGAAAAAATAATAGAAGAAAACGAAAACCACTTTAAAGAAAAATATGGCGAAGATGTGCCGGTCAAATTTCATCCCATCATCAGAAGTGAAAAAGCCTGCTATGATGCGACAAAACGCGCCATTGAAATAGCAAATAAATATAAGGCAAGACTCCATATTTTACATTTAAGTACAGCAGCAGAAACAGAATTATTCCGAAATGATATTCCACTTATAGAAAAGACCATTACAACAGAAGTATCTGTCCATCATTTATGGTTTTCAGATAAAGATTATGAGCAACTCGGAACCCTTATCAAATGGAATCCTGCAATTAAAACAGAAAAAGACAGAATCGGATTAATGAAAGCGCTATTAGATGACAGAATAGATCTCGTCACAACGGATCATGCCCCCCACCTACTGGAGGAAAAGCAGAAACCATATTTCGAATCAATGTCAGGAGCGCCCATTGTGCAACACAGCCTAAATATTATGCTGGAATTTTATCATCAAGGCATTATATCGCTGGAAAAAATTGTAGAAAAAATGTGTCATAACCCAGCCATTCTTTATAGAATTAGCAAAAGGGGATTTATTCGGGAAGGTTATTACGCAGATTTAACAATTGTAGATTTACATGCACCTTGGACGGTCCATAAGCAGAATCTATTGTCGAAATGCGGTTGGTCACCACTGGAGGGCACAACTTTCCAATCCCAAATAAAACAAACAATTGTAAATGGCAATCTGGTTTATGACCATGGTCGATTTAATGAAATATCAAGAGGCCTTCCCTTATTAAAAACAAATTAGGAAAAAATGTTTGAGAACAGAAAGCTCTTTATTGCAACAAAACATAATAAAGACCAGGTTATTGCCCCTATTCTGGAAAAAGAATTGGGGGTTATTTGCTTCACAGACAATACTTATGATACAGATGCCCTTGGCACTTTCACAGGAGAAATTGAAAGAACCATGGACCCGATATCTACAGCAAGAGAAAAATGTTTAAGAGGAATGCAATTAAATGCCTGTGATTTAGGTATTGCCAGTGAAGGATCATTTGGTCCACATCCCTCTATGTTTTTCGCGCATGCAGATGATGAATTTCTGATTTTTATTGATCGGGCTAATAACTTAGAAATTGTAATTAGAGAACTGAGCACTGAAACAAATTTTAATGGAGAAATTGTTCATGGCGAAAAAGAATTAATTGAATTTGCACATAAAATTGGGTTTCCTGATCATGCGTTAATTTTAAAAAAATCACAAGAGGACTTTACAGAAATTTTTAAAGGCATCAAAGATATTGAAAAATTAAAAATAATATTTCATCAACTCCACGCCAAAAATAAATCGGTCTATGTTGAAACGGACATGAGGGCTATGAACAATCCAACCCGCATGAAAGTCATTAAAAAGGCAACAGAAAAATTAGTAGAGAAAATAAAATCTACCTGTCCCCGGTGCAACATGCCGGGATTTAGCATAACGGATGCTAAAAAAGGATTGAGGTGCAGTTTGTGTAATTCACCAACGCGTTCCGTTCTCAGTTATATTTATGAATGTCAGCATTGTCATTTTACAAAGGAAGATGAGTACCCAAATCATAAAACAAGTGAAGACCCTATGTATTGCGATTATTGCAATCCTTAAATCCAATCCCTACTTACTTCCAGCTTAGAATGATTGAGACAACAGGGACTCATAGATTTATCCATGAAATTTCTCCTGCATTAATTATCTAGCAGATTAGCTACATATCTTTCCAATAATCAGTGTAATCCTATAATCCATATGCAATAAATATCCATTAATTCCAATCATCCAAATAAATACAATCCGTGTAATCCATGCCCAATATATCTCCTATAAATCCTACAATTCAAATAAACATATTCCGTGTAATCCGTGTAATCCGTGTCTAATAAACATCCAGCAACATCATCAATTCAAATAAATACATTCCGTGTAATCCGTGTAATCCGTGTCTAATAAACATCCAGCAACATCATCAATTCAAATA
>CANHCC010000136.1 GCA_947459115.1 Bacteroidota bacterium
TCATAGCGATTATTTTTTTCGTTCCATTGCAAGTAAGGAGAAGTAAAGCAAAAATCTACTGTTCTATTTCCTTGCAGTCGTGCATTGATAGTTGAAAAATCTCTTTGAGATTGTAGTATTTGTTTTAAGAAAGGATGTTTTTCGATAAATTCCCATTCTAAACTGCTCCCTAAATTTCCTCCGTAGTTAGACCTGCTAATTTCTAACTGTGGTTCTATAATATGAAGCAATTCAAAAAGACTTTCATAACTAATCCGGGTTTTAGAGTTTGGAAAATTGAATTCAAACTCGTCTTTGTTTGGTTGAGTTAAATTGATTTCCGAAAACAATTTCTCCAAAAGAATGGGTGCTCTTGTCGGCAAACCTCTTGTGATAATATTATTTAGGGTGGCTAAAACTGGTTTGAGTTCTGTATAGTCTGGGTTATACCCATTAGGGAATTCGACATCAAAAGAACTAACATATTGAAGTAAACCGTTGATTTGGTCAAGTTGTTTTTGGTCGTCTGGTTTATGATTGTCCAATGTCGCCTTAAAGTCGGTTATAACTTTTGCGATAGTGTCAACTATGTAGCCTGCTTTAAATTGCATTTTTTCTTGAAATAGTTTTATTTAAATATTAGTCATTGAAAACGTGCAGTGGATATTGTGCGGTTGGGTAAAATTAAATGTGCTGCAAAAGCTTTGGCTTGTGTTTTGGCTTGCAGCTCTTTTAATTTTACGAAGCGTTGGCATTTTGTCATTTATTTTCAGTTCGTTCATTGTCTGACGTGTCGGTCTTTTAGGGTGAGTGCTAACAAATCGCTTTGCGAACAATTCCCCACCTATTTCGCATATTTTCCCCATATCCATCCTTCCCATTTTCTATCTTAACTATCTCAAAACCAATATGAATAACTTGTTGGGTACTTTCCATATTTCAAAAATATCTATCCGCAGGAATAAAAGCAAATAAATTGAAGAAAATATTTTATAAGGGCTAAATGTAAAGCAACAGCGCGTGTTTTGGATGCAGTCTGTTAAGAATCCGTATTCTTCCTGTCAGATTTGTCCGGAATAATGCAAGCCTTCCCTGTCTTAGCCTGAACTCCGTCTGAAATGCCTATGCGTTGCGCGTTACACCCGGATAGTGAAAATTGGCCCAAGGATTGGTGGCTTTCAGAGGGCGAGATAGGGTTTTTCTGTGTCTAAGTCCTGGAGAAAGCGGGTATTTTTTTACAGCGCGTATAAGCTTGCCTTTTTCTTTTGGGCTTGGGGTTATCCGTGGTCAGGTTGGGGTGGAGGATTGTGTATTAGGCAAGGGCTTTACCGCTTCGTTTAGGGAACAGACCGTAGCATGCAGGGATAGCATCAGAGGAGGCAGTTCACGCCGGAATGGGGGGCAGTTGGGTCTGTATTATACACCTTATCTTCATTTCGGCTATTTGTTTTCCCAATACCGATTTTCTGGATAGCATTTTTATTTCTTTTCCCTGGTACTCATTTAATTTTGAATCTTATAATACGCAATCAGGAATAAACAGCTATTTTAAGCGATTCATTCTTTCCGTTAAAATAGTTTTATACTGTTCTTTATATGCCTCAGTCATAAAGCTTCGGTCTATCAGCTCTTGCCATTTGGGCATTGCTTTGGCCATCTTGTTAAAGATGTTTTCCTGCTGCTTTTCTTCCACTTTCAAGGTATTCATCGCTGCAACAAAATCCTGCTTTTTCAGCTTCTTCTTCCGTCCATTTAGGGTTAATGCCATGTCTTCTTCATCGGCAGGATTTACTAATACGGTATTCACCAAATCGTAAGCCGGTGATAATGTCATGCCCATGCCGGGTTGCTCAAGTAAGGAGAAATTCTTCAAATGCATATCGGCATTGCCTGTAAGGAAAGAGAAGAGCACTAACTCAAAAAAATTCACCACATCCAGGCCCGGAGTAGCTGAATACTTTTGAATGGCTTTACCAATCTGCTCATAACTGCCATGGTATTTGTCTTCGGTAAGCCGTTCCGTAAGTTGGCACATATCTTCCATGGCTAATTTGCCTTTTTTAGTTCGGTCTATCCGCTTTGTTAAATAGGCCAGGTTACCAGATTGCAGACGAATCAAACTATGGGGGGCTGTTTTTATTTTGGCTAATTGGGCCAAATGCATGGTTACATCTTCCACTTCCGGCAAATGCGGATACAAAGCAGTCGGAGGTTTCAATATATACCCACCCCATAAGCCCACTAGTGTGAATATTCGTTCGGTGCCTGCTTTATTGTTGCCACTGATGTGCAGAGACAGTTTGGCTTGCACGCCTGTTACTGCTGTTTGGCTCTGTATCACTTCTTTGGCCAATGGCTCCAGGTCTTCCTCAGAATAAGGCAGTGCTGGTGGATTCGGTTGTCCATATATCTTTTTTGAGCAGGATGTATGAAAGTCCAGCTCGTTTGCGGCCAGGGGCTTATAACAAAACAGACAGTTGCTCATGGTGTATCCTCCTCTTTTATTTCCGCTACACTTACTGCTCCGATACAATCTTTACAGCAGGCCAATAATAATCCCATCCGATCCCTTGGATTCAGTTTCCAGTTCTGTTCGGCTATGTTTAGCAACCATCCTTCGGGTATCAGGCCATCAAAAAAAGGGAAGAGCACGCTTGATGTGTAAGGTGCTTCACGCAGTGGCAAGGTTAAACTTACAGGCCGGGCACCGTGCAGTGCTGCATACGCTTTGTCGTACACAAAATGATACCCCTGCTCATCCTGGGTGAGCCATCCAGCTATTTGATTTTCTATTTTGATGACTGCTTTACGCACTAGGTTGAATAGGTAATGGTTAAATTAGGAATCTGTTTTGGGGGTTTGGGGTACGGCACCTACCTCGTGGCCGAAAAGTTGTAGTACCTGGTTTACCTTATCCAACCGCAAGGTTTCCTTGCCTTGTTCCAATTCACGAATGAATCGCAAGCCCACACCTGCTTTCTCGGCCAGTTCGGGCTGGGTGAGCTTCACCAATTTACGCTTCTCTTTTACAAAGTTTGCAAGGTTCATTTTATACCCTTTTGGGTACAAATATAGCATTTATTATCGTATTTGCACCCTTTCGGGTGTATTTATTAAAAAAAACAGGATAATCATACCTTATCGGGTGTAATATTTCTGCAAAAGACACAAATAAAACCCTATCGGGTATAAATGGAGGTGATAACGCCTAATATTGCTTCACTCACTCCCCAATGGGGAGGGGATTCCGGCCCCCCATGCCACAGCAGTTTGACTTTAGGCATGTGTTAGAAATATTAAAGGAATAAAAATAGAAATAATTTTGCCCATGCTGCCTGTCGTTATCAAAGTAATCGTCTGAAAATATAGAAGCCCAAGCCAAAGACATTGACATGCACGCTTTTTGAACACTTTAGTCATAATTCCATGCACATAGAATTATCAAATACCGTTGAAACCCAATGGTAACAAGGTCTGATGCTTCCGGAGGAAGCCCTATTTAAATATCCTCTTGTCGAATGGAAATTTATCAATGCTTGTAATTGTGATTTTAGTAAAGTCCGGGTGATTGGGATTAATGAGGACATTATAGTCCCCTTGTGTAACAACTGATGGTATAACTAACACGCAATATTTATTTTCGTTTACAAAATCCCTCCCTATATCTTGAGTAGAAGCTGGAGGTGGAAACTCTTGCCAGTCTGTTGGCAAGTCGGCTTCTGTTAATTGCTTAATTTTAATGTCATCAGGAATGTCAATGGTTAACATCCTATAATCGTCTGGCAAGGTTGCCAAAGTAAGATGAACAGCAACTTCCGCCATTGGTAAAGACCTATTTTGAGCTGTATAAATCAACTCTATGCCTACTGGATTCCAACGAGCCCCATACTTCGCAGCGCCTTTACCCGACAACGGAGTTGCGTGTTTTTCTCTTGCAAGCCTAAATACTCTCATCTAGACCAAAATCCCGTGATTAATTCGATTAAGCTCACTCATAACCATTTCCTTGCCATAAGAGTCTTTCAGCAGTTCTTTTGGTTTTAGTTTTCCTAAAGCATAGTTTGGGGTATTAAGCCATAGTTTGAGTTTTTCCATATTACCAAATACATCAAGACCCACTTTTGTAACTTCCGCCATTTCTATGATTTTTTCAGAATGGATTGGTTTAAAGTGGTGATCTGGAGAAGATCTATATCTCTGTAGTGATTTTGTGGATATGTCGAGGAAATTCGCCCAATCGTTTTCTGAAAATGGGGTGTAGTTCTGAATTAAGTCAAATAGAGAATAAGGAATCCCTTTTCTGATTGCAACGATAATAAGCATTTTGTCTTCTAAGAATTTCTCATAAGTAACCTGTTTGCTGCGCACATTAATCTTACTGGTTCTGAAGAAGGAAGCTATTTCCTTGTCCAGTTTTCCTTCAATTTTTTCTATTGTTCTCATCAGCATTTCAAATTAAGACATTTGTCTTCAAATATAAGACTATTGTCTAAACGGGTCAAATTTATTTTTGTTGTATCGTTTCGTTACTCTTTACATGTTAGTTGTCTGCTTCCCTTTCTAAGTGCGGTTTAAGGTTATACAGGATATCCTGGCTTAAGTTTTTTGATTGTAGAATCCATGCCTACCTTCAATGGGGTCAGTTTCTGCCGGAATGAGGGGTTAGTTGGGTTTGGAATACACATCTCGTCCAGTCAAATTTTCATTATCAAGGTTAAGCAGTCTATTTTCTTTGATTACATAAGGTTGTATCTTTGTCTGCAACGATGAAATTTCATGAAAAATATCCGCAGCTAAAAGAAAAAGGTTTCTTAGCTCAGGTTTTGACAAAAACTGTGTTTTCAACGATGTCGTTGGAAGATCAGCAAGTGTCAATGTCAAGAGTTGAAGAGATTGTCCATTCTTTGTTAAAGGAGCAAGAGTTAAAAGGTGGTCAGTTCTTTTCTAATCAAGGTCGTTAAAGGCTCAAAGTTTCCTTTATCAGCTTGTTTCATTGCTTCTATGTAAAATTTTCTACCGTCGCCTTCTCTGTAATAAAGTTCAAGCGGTTTGTATCCAAATTTTAGCGCAACTATATTCATCAGAATCCGTCCTGTCCTGCCGTTGCCATTATTGAAAGGATGAATGCGAATAAACTCATAGTGAGCAAAGGTCAAACAATCAATGTGATCTTGTTGAGTTTTTGCGCTACGAATTTTGTAATTTAAATTGTCAACAAACTGATACATAGCCTGCAATACATTTGAAGGGTCGGGTGGTGTAAGTTGTCCTACTGTCACAGTTGTTGTCCGCCAAGAGCCAGCCCAGTCATAAAGTTCTGAAAAAGCAATTGAGTGAATTTCTAAGAGTAGCTGAGTCGAAATTTCGATTTCGCTGTCCAGGTCGAACACAAAAAGCTCAGCCGCAGCAATTCCCTTCGCTTCATACTCGTTCATACGATTTTTATCCGTTAAGTCGAGTATATTGGCGTCAGGTGAGGGAGTCCAGTTTGTGTTGTTGTCCATTTTTCAAAGATATAATTTTTTATTGTTTGAAACGGGAACCAGGCATTTCTGCTCACTGTTTAAGGCTTTGCGTTTGGGCGAGTTTCAGCGTATAAAATGGTCCATATACCATTCAGCAGGGCGTTCAATAAGAAAGGCCAACGAAAAATTAAACGACAATTTATCCTTTCCCTGGATTAATGGCAAAGAGCTATAAATATTTACTATTTATTTGATCCATTAAATCCTGCATTCAAGGATTTTAAACCTATCTCCTCCAATCCACACCCTGTCCTTCCAGAAACCCTCTGGCGGAGACATTCCCCAATTTAGCTGCTTTCAAATAATGTTGAAGGGCGAGATCATTTTGACCAAGGTTGAGATAGGCAATGCCCAGATTATTCCAGGCATCTGAAAAGGTAGAGTCCACTTCTATGGATTGACGAAAGAGCTGAACCGCTTTATCATTCTGGCCTTGCATGCCATATGCATTGCCCAGGTTATTATAGGACTCTGCCGATTTAGGATTTTGCCGAATGGATTCTTCCATGATGGCAATGGACTCTGCAAATCTGCCCTGCATGGCATAAGTATAACCCAGATTATTATAAATAGCCGATAATTTTGGATTAATGCTCATGGCTTTTTTTAATAATTCTTCAGCTTCCTGAAAGCGTTTGAGTTGAGCCAGGGTATAACCGAGATTGTTTAATACATCTGCATTATCCGGCTTTTCTTTCAGCATGGCTTCGTATATCCCAATGGCTTCCTCCCACTGTCCGGCATTTCTCAGGGCATTCGCCATGTTGAGTAAAATGGTTTTATTGTCCGGTTGAAGTTGATTGGCTTTACGATAGGCTGACACGGCTTTTTCGTGCTGTTTCATGTTGTCATAAGCAAATGCCAGAGAGGCCCATCCATCGTAGGATTTTGGATTGAGTTGCATGCCTCTTTCTCCGTATTCAATGGCTTTATCAAATTGTTTTAAATCATTGAAGGCAATCGCCAGATTGATATAGCCTAAATCGTAATTCTTATTGACCTGAACACTCTTCAGGTAAAATTCCATGGCCTTTTGTGGCTCTTTTTTTAATTGGAAATAAGTACCAATGTTATTGTAGGCAAAGGTGGCAAAGGGATATTGTTCAATAACATCAGAAAATAAGACATAGGAATTTTCCCATACTTTCACGCGTTTCCAGGCCACTCCGGCATATAGGGTTGAGATGGCAAGAATCAGTGCCAGATAAAAATTTTGTCGGGAAGGTTGAGCTTGAATGCCTCTGCGGATACTTTCCCCAACGATTAAGAAGATGCCAACAGAAGCTAAATAAAAGTATCGGTCTGCTGCCACAGCGGCGCCAACGGGTAAGATCTGGGATACCATGATGATGGTAGCCACAAAGAAGAGGAATGCGCCAACTGCCCATCTTGCCTTGTTTCTGAATTTCCACGCAACAAAAGCAGAAATCCCAACGGCCCCTAATGCGGCATAGTACTCAGGTGGTAATGTGCCCGCATTCTTTAAGGGATAGGGATAAAAGCAGGATAAGGGGTAGGGGACAAGGGTTTTAACCAAATACAGCACATAGCCATAAGAGGCAATGAATATATTATCTGCATGGCTAAATATCTTTTCATCCCGAATGGCTTTTTCCTGAGCAATAATGGCAATGATACCAAATGCAAGGGATATTACCCATAAGGGGATTTTATTTTCCCAAATTAATTTTAAGGAGAAATTCCGGCCTTTGGCATATTCCAATGCAATAAGAGCACCGGGTAAAACGACTGCCATCCCTTTGGATAAACAGGAGGCGATAAAGAACAAGCTTAATATAATATAATCACTAATTTTTTGGGAGGATTTATACCGCTCATACCAAATCATGGACAAAAAGAAGAAACAGGTATAGAGTACATCTTTTCTTTCAGCAGCCCAGGCAACGGATTCCACATGCA
>CANHCC010000137.1 GCA_947459115.1 Bacteroidota bacterium
AGCCCTCAGGGTGTGGGAGAATTTTGTAAATTTGAATCATGACATTAAAAGAAAGAATTTCAGAAGATATCAAGCAGGCGATGAAGAATCGCGATCAAGGCGCATTAAGAGCTCTGCGTGCTATTAAGAGTGCGATTTTGTTGGCAGAAACCGCTGCAGGCGCTTCCGGAGATTTGAGTGCAGAAGAAGAGTTAAAGCTGCTCACGCGTCAGGCTAAGCAGCGTAAAGATTCGATTGAGCAATTCAAGGCAAATGGCAGGGAAGATTTGGCTGTGTCAGAAGAAGAAGAGCTGGTCGTAATTGAACAATATTTGCCCAAACAGATGTCGGAAGCTGAAATCCGTGCTGAAGTTCAGGCCATTATTACCTCTGTTGGTGCTACTGGTGCCGGAGATATTGGTAAAGTAATGGGACCTGCCTCCAAAGCGATGGCGGGTAAGGCCGATGGTAAGTTGATCAATCAGATTGCCCGGGAACTCCTGGGTGGTGCATGAGTGGTTATGACCTGATTTTTCTGATTTTTCTGGGCTTTGCTGCCTGGAAAGGATTTCGGAAAGGCTTTATTCGGGAAATGGCTGGGTTTGTAGGTTTGTTTTTGGCAGCGGGATTGGCCTGGATGTGGATGGGGAATTTGGGCAGTATGTTTGAGAATATACATGCCGGTAATTTACCGGCTTTGCCAGTTATGTCTTTTGCCTTATTATTTGGCGTTTTTGTTTTGGGTTTCTCCCTTTTTGCCCGCTTCGTAACAAAATTACTAGATATGACCGTGGTCTTAGGACTGATGAATCGCCTAGCAGGTGCCGCGCTTTCAGGTCTTCAGGTGCTATTGATTTTTATGTTGTTGACCTGGTTGGCCGATCGAACCGGCATAATTCCCGATTCCGTTAAAAAAGATTCTGTGGTGTATCCTATAACGTCCAGTGCGGAACCGCTGTTATACCATTTTTCGGAAAAATATTTTCCGACATCTGAAGACTGGATGGATGCGTTAAAGCGTGTAAACCCGGAAGAAGTTGGTTCTCCATCCGAGGATTAATTAGATTTTATATTTTTTCCCCGCATCGGGTTTCTGTAATTCTAACCGTTTTAGGTTCTACATTTCCAACACTCTCCCGAACGATTTTGCCGTTCATTTTATCAAGTTCACGACCACAGGCAGGAATGTTGTGAACGGTGTCCACTTTCGTTCCGGCTGGCGAAATTTCTGTGATTGTTTTTTGACAGACCCCACATCTTTTTTTACAACCAGAGGCAGTTGTAAATACAAGTACAACGAGGGCAAGACTTAGAATCTGGTAAATGGTTTTCATATTCACAGTAAAATTGGTAAAATTCCCCCATATCTTAAAATGCTCAGCTATGGAGTTGGGGAATGAGGCTATTTTTTTTCGATAATTCAAAAACAAAACAATCTCGCTTTCGTTAATGATTCAGGTTTTTGATTTTTTGAAGTTTATGGCACCAGAATTAGTAGAAAAAGAGCGTATTCCGATGCTTGTACCCGTGAAACAAGATGTTTTGCCGGGCGAAGAGTCCAGGCGAAGCAGAATGCAACAATTAATGTGGTTTTTGAAGGGTGGCAATGCCTTCAAGGTGAAAGCAAAGATTATTTTTCAAACCCTTGAGGGATTGAAATCGGTACACACCACCATTTGGGGTGTGTCTGAAACGCATGTCGCACTAAAGGGTGGTGTTACCCTGCCTGTTCACGCCATTGTAGAAGTACAGTCTTGAGGCTCTTCCCTGGGATTTAATGGTCCGGGGGCATTTTCCCCCGGGCATTTTGTACTTTTGCATTATGTCTTTAAAACCTGCGCCTCCTAAAGGAACCAGAGATTTTTTGCCGGCAGAAATGCAACGCCGGAAATATATTTTCGGGGAAATTGAATCTGTTTTTAAAAAGTATGGATTCTTACCTCTGGAAACCCCTTCCTTTGAAATGCTCTCCACGCTTACTGGAAAGTATGGAGAAGAAGGAGATCAATTGATGTTCCGGATTTTAAACTCCGGTAATTTTTTGGAGGAGGTAAGCAATCAGGATTTGACTGAAGGGTATAAAAAAGTCAGTCCTAAAATTGCTGAAAAAGCGCTGCGTTACGATTTGACTATCCCGTTTGCACGGGTCGTCGCTACTCGACAGCAGGATATTTCCCTCCCCTTTCGTCGTTATCAGATTCAGCCTGTGTGGAGGGCCGACCGCCCTCAGAAAGGACGATATCGGGAGTTTTATCAGTGCGATGCTGATATTGTTGGGAGCGATGCCTTGACTCTCGAAGCGGAACTCTCTGCCTTGTATGTAGAGGTTTTTCAAAGGCTTAAAATTCCCCAAGTTCAGGTTCATCTGAACAATCGTAAAATCCTTGCCGGTATAGCGGAATATTGTGGTGAGGCGGATCGTCTTATCGATATGACCATTGCTTTGGATAAATTGGATAAAATTGGGCAAGACGGAGTTAGAAAAGAATTGGAGGCCAAAGGGTTTGGTTCAGATTTTATCGAAAAATTATTTTCTATTGATGTGCTCTTTCATTCGGAAACTCAGAAGTCCGGGCAGGCTTTATTATCTGATATGAAAAGTATCTTGAGCGGTTCAGCAACAGGATTAAAAGGCATAGAAGAATTTGAAGCTGTCCTGAATTATTTGGAAGCCTTATCCCCAGATTCCCTGAGTCAGATTCAGGTGGATTTTACGCTGGCAAGAGGGTTGAATTATTATACCGGGATGATTTTTGAAGTTAAAACCACTGCGGTGAAGATGGGCAGCATTGGCGGCGGTGGAAGATATGATAATTTGACCGGTACATTTGGATTGAAGGGTATTTCCGGTGTGGGTATTTCATTTGGTGCTGACAGAATTTATGATGTAATGGAGGAGTTGAATGCATTTCCGGATTCCCTGGATTCTCCGGTGAAAGTCTGCATTGCCAATTTCGGGGCATCTTCCCGAAAGGAAAATCTAAAATTACTTTCATTGTTGCGGCAAAAAGGCATTCCTGCAGAGTATTTTCCCGATGATAAAAAACTGCCCAAACAGATTGAGTATGCGCTCAAAAAAAACATTCCCTGGATGATTTTACAGGGCGAAGCAGAAATAGAAAAAGATGGGGTAGAGCTCAAAAATCTAAACAAAACTGAGCAAGTCTTTTGTTCTCTGTCAGATTTAGTCAACGTATTGCAATAAACAAGAACCCCTTATGTCTGAAGTTTTTCAAATCTCGCCGACCCCTCTAGAATGGAGTGCGCTTCATCATATTTCAGAAGAGAACCCCAGGATAGAATTGTCAGCACAGTCAAAAGAACTGATACAAGTCTGTCATGAATATCTTCAGAATAAGATGGCACAGCAGGGGACTCCTGTTTATGGCATTAATACTGGATTTGGCGCTTTGCATGGTACGCAAATATCCAGTGCGGACATGGAAAAGTTACAATTGAATCTTTTAATGTCCCATGCCTGTGGCGCAGGAAGAGAAGTGTCTTCGGTGATTGTCCGTTGGATGTTGTTTCTGAAAATTCGTTCTCTTGCTTATGGGAATTCCGGCGTTGCAATGGAGACTGTTGAGCGCTTGATTGCGTTTTACAATGAAGGCATAACGCCGGTTGTGTATGAATTAGGCTCTTTGGGCGCTAGTGGGGATTTGGCTCCACTGGCGCATTTATGTTTGCCTTTGGTTGGGTTGGGTGAAGTGTGGTATCAAGGCAAAAGAATGTCAGGGCAAGAATTGCTTGCACTCAAAAAATGGCAGCCCTTGCATTTGAAAGCCAAAGAGGGATTGGCGTTATTGAATGGAACGCAGTTTATGCTGGCCTATGGTGTTCATGCTGTTCTGGAGGGTCGGCGTCAGATTTTGCTGGCAGACCGCATTGCCGCATTGAGTTTTGACGGGTTTGGGTGTCGGAAAGATCCTTTTGCAGTTGAAATTCATCAGGCTCGCCCCCATCCCGGACAAATCGCTACTGCCCTGCAATTCCGGCAGTGGTTTGAAGTGTCTCCTTTGGCAGTGAAGCCCAAAACACAAGTACAAGATCCTTACTCCTTCCGTTGTATTCCACAGGTGCATGGTGCCACCAAGGATGCTATGCAGCATGTGGCCAATGTGGTATTAACAGAAGTTAATTCAGTCACAGATAATCCCAATATTTTTCCGGAGGAAGATTTGATTATCTCTGGTGGAAATTTTCATGGTCAGCCATTGGCCTTGGTATTGGATTTTCTTGCGATCGCCATGGCAGAGTTAGGTTCAATTTCAGAGCGTCGGTCCTATTTATTATTGTCAGGACAGAGGGGATTGCCTCCATTTTTGGTGGCCAATCCGGGTTTGAATTCCGGCTTAATGATTGCGCAATATCTTGCAGCATCGATTGTGAATCGAAACAAGCAGCATTGTACGCCGGCTTCTGTGGATACGATTCCTTCGTCCAACGGACAGGAAGATCATGTTTCTATGGGCGCTAATGCTGCCGTGAAATTATTTCAGGTGATTGAAAATCTGGATGTTCTGTTGGCTATTGAATTAATGCATGCCTCTCAGGCTCTGCATTTTCGTAAGCCCGAAGAAACTGCTCCGGTTTTACAGGTGTGGCTGGAACAATTTCGTCAGGTGGTATCTATTATTGAAGAAGATCGGGTATTGTCTTTGGATATTCAAAAAACTACAGAATGGCTCCGTCATCAATCATGATGAGGATCTTTCAAAAGTGCGGTTAATGGTGCTTTAAGACTAGAGTCGTCCATTGGCTTGCTCAGTGATTCAGGATTTCATTCTTCGGCTTCCTTTCTACCTATAACTTCTCCGGTTAATTTAATGATTTCAACGCGTTTCTCCCCGTTGGTTTCCACAACGATGCCTTTGAGTTGAGGGCCACTTTTGTCTTTGGTGGAGAAGATGATTTCAATTTCGCCGGTTGCGCCCATCTTGTAGGGCCCGGGTTTCCAATTCGAGGAAGTGCATTCGCATCCGGTTTTTACCCTAAGAATTTCAAGGTCAGCGGTGCCAGTGTTTTTGAAACGGTAGATGTGTCGCACCGTGTCGCCTTGGAGGACTTTGCCAAAGTCGAATTCTTTTTCTTCAAATTCAAGAATACCGGTTGCACCCGTGCTGCCAATTGTGTTCATTCCATTGCCTATCTGCGCACATAGGCCAGAATAATTGAGAACGGTGAAAAGTAATAGCAGAAATGTATAAATTGTTTTCATGGATGTTTTTAGTGTACATTTTGCCAGACAAAAATCCTGCCTGATTGGATGGAGATACGGATTCAGAACGCAATTTTTTAATTTTTCTTTTATAATCCTCAATTTTATGGGACTTTTGGTTTTGAAACGGTGTTTTAAGTTTCTTTAACGCAGTCATCATGGAAAAGATTATGTACAAAGCGCCTACGGGCAATACGCTGACTTGTAAAGGATGGGTTCAGGAAGCTGCTATGCGCATGCTTCTTAATAACCTTGATCCGGAGGTAGCCGAAAGGCCGGAGGACTTGATTGTTTATGGTGGTTTGGGGAAGGCGGCTCGAAATCCTGAAGCATTGGCTCTGATTTTAAAGGCGCTTAAAGATTTGAATGACGACGAAACTTTGCTTATCCAGTCCGGTAAGCCAGTAGGGATTTTACCGACTCATGCAGATGCACCCAGGGTATTGATTTCTAATTCTATGTTGGTGCCCCGTTGGGCAACCTGGGAACATTTTCGGGAATTAGATAAAAAAGGTTTGATGATGTATGGACAGATGACCGCTGGTTCCTGGATTTATATTGGTTCTCAGGGTATTGTTCAGGGTACTTATGAAACTTATGCAGAACTGGCGCGTCAGCATTTTAATGGTTCTTTGAAGGGAACTTTGAATGTGACTGCCGGTCTTGGTGGCATGGGTGGGGCTCAGCCTTTGGCCATTACGATGAATGAGGGGGTATGTCTGGCTGCTGAAATGGAGGGATGGCGGATTGAAAAACGCCTTCAGACCAGATACATCGACCGGATGACGGATTCTATAGAGGAAGGTATTCAATGGGCGCTTGAGGCAAAAGCTAATCATGAAGCGATCTCGATTGGGGTGGTTTGTAATGCGGTGGATTTGCTTCAGGCTTTGATTGACCGCAACATTACACCGGATACGCTTACGGATCAGACTTCTGCGCATGATGAATTAATCGGATATTTTCCGGCGAACATGGGCGTGGCAGAGGCCAAAATTCTGAGAGAGAAAAATCCGGAGGAATATTCGCGGTTGTCGCTTGACACGATGGCTTTGCATGTGAGGCAGATGTTGGAATTGCAAAATCGGGGTGCTGTTACTTTTGATTACGGAAATAATTTAAGAGGTCAGGCTCATGATAAAAGAGGGGTGTTAAACGCGTTTGATTTTCCCGGGTTTGTTCCGGCGTTTATCCGGCCATTGTTCTGTCAGGGAAAGGGTCCTTTTCGATGGGCAGCGTTATCCGGGGATGCGGAGGATATATACAAGACGGATCAAAAGATTTTGGAGTTGTTCCCGGAAGATAAGGCTTTGGCCCGTTGGATTAAAATGGCCAGGGAGCGTATTGCATTTCAGGGTTTACCGGCAAGAATTTGTTGGTTAGGCCAGGGGGACAGGGCGAAGGCGGGTCTCGCTTTTAATGAGATGGTAAGAAATGGTGAGCTAAAGGCTCCGATTGTGATTGGTCGTGATCATTTGGATACGGGTTCGGTGGCTTCTCCTAATCGTGAGACTGAGGCTATGAAGGATGGGTCAGATGCGGTTGCTGATTGGGCTGTGTTAAATGCCTTAATTAATACTGCTGGTGGTGCAAGTTGGGTTTCTTTACATCATGGTGGTGGTGTTGGTATGGGGTATTCTATCCATGCCGGGCAAGTTACGGTTGCAGATGGGACTGAGGCTGCTGCCCGAAGGTTAGGACGCGTGTTACATAATGACCCAGCTATGGGTGTATTAAGACATATGGATGCGGGTTATGAATTAGCAGAGGAAACCGCTTTGATTCACGGGTTGGATATTAGAGAACGATTGAAATAGGCGTGTTTTTGATAAACCGCGAGGGATGCAGAGAAACGCGAGGGAGCCTTTCAGGCTTTGGGGGCGCGGGAGATTGAACCGCAGGGGACGCAGAGAAACGCAAGGGGGGCTTTCAGGCTATATGGGTGAGAGGGATTGAACCGCAGGGGACGCAGAGAAACGCAAGGATGGCTTTCAGGCTATATGGGTGTGAGGGATTGGACCGCAGGGGACGCAGAGAAACGCAAGGAGGGCTTTCAGGCTATATGGGTGTGAGGGATTGGACCGCAGGGAGCGGGGAGGTGCGCAAGGGAGCCTTTCAGGCTTTAGGGGTGTGATAGATTGAACCGCAGGGAGCGGGGAGGTGCGCAAGGGAGCCTTTCAGGCTTTAG
>CANHCC010000138.1 GCA_947459115.1 Bacteroidota bacterium
AAATCGTATGAAAATACTGGTCCTGCGCCACAGAATGCCATAACTGAAGCAAATGGTGGAATAATCCCGCCCGGGGGTTCGAGAATAAGCCCAGGGCAAGTGGGGGTTAAAGCAGCAACAATGCTGGCGGTACTGGGGTTCGGCATTTGCCAGGTGTTAGCTCCACATCCATTGTTGCAAAAATTTATGCCGGCACCGGAGGGAAAAGTAACAATCCAATTATTGATATCAAGGGGAGTAGCGCCATTACGAAAGGTAAAGTATTCATCCTGTCCCTCATTCGTATTCCCGCCGCAGCTGTTGACCAGAACCCCTGTTATCACAGGGCACTGTGCATTCAACTGATGAAAAAACAAGGCTTGACAAATAACAAAGCCCAATAGAATATATTGAGAGCAATTTCGAGCTTTCCTCAATTGGAAAACGCAAAGACTAGTCCAGCCTAGTGCATTTGTAATTCTTTGAAATTGAGCATGCAATAAATTCATTTCAGAAACTTTTAACAAAGTTAAGTCAGAATTATTAAGACAGGGTTATCAAAATTGACAAATGCGCAAAAATTATGCTTGAAAGAAATAAAAATGATAACAAACCAGAACTCAGACAATACATCCCGATGGTTTATTGTATTTTTGTCAAAAAACAGAAAGCATCATGAACCAGATTGAACATGTTAAATGCCTGATAATAGGTTCCGGTCCTGCCGGATACACTGCTGCCATTTATGCATCCAGAGCCGGATTAAAACCTGTGATGTACACGGGATTACAACCGGGAGGGCAATTGATGATTACGAATGATGTGGAAAATTATCCGGGCTATCCGGAAGGGGTCATGGGACCAAAAATGATGGAAGATTTTCGTCTCCAGGCAGCGCGCTTTGGGACGGATATTCGTTATACATTAATCAGTGAAGTAAAATTAGATCAAACACCGAAATGGGTAAAAACAGATGATGGAAAAGAACTAACAGCGGATGCCATCATCATTGCCACCGGAGCTTCGGCGAAATGGTTGGGAATCGAATCCGAGCAACGCCTGAATGGATTTGGCGTCAGTGCCTGCGCGGTTTGTGATGGATATTTCTTCCGTCAACAGGAAGTAGCAATCGTTGGTGCAGGAGATACCGCAGCAGAAGAAGCGACCTATTTATCTAAGCTCTGTTCAAAAGTGCATATGATCGTCCGTCGGGATGAAATGCGTGCATCTAAGGTGATGCAGGAGCGGGTATTCAACACCCCCAATATTCAAATATATTGGAACAGTGAAACCGATGAAATTCTTGGTGACACGGCTGTAACAGGCGTCAGAATTAAAAATACCCAAACCGGAGAGAAGACGGAAATACCCATTACCGGATTTTTTGTAGCGATTGGCCACAAGCCGAATACAGATATTTTCAAGGGTCAGTTAATTATGGATGAAACGGGCTACATCCACACCGAGGGAAAAAGTACCCGTACCAATCTTTCCGGCGTCTTTGCCTGTGGTGATGCGCAGGATCATGTGTATCGTCAGGCGGTAACTGCTGCTGGAACCGGTTGCATGGCGGCCTTGGATGCTGAGAGGTGGCTGGTAGAGAACAAGTTGGCCTGATTTCCGGGTAAGCTGCTTACCGGGGGAGGGGAGGGTAAGTTACTTACCGGAATGGGGTAAGCTGCTTACCAGATTTTCTACAACCTCCATCGCCGCAGGACAAACTGCGGTATTCACCAAAACCGCATTGATGTAAGGCCCCATTGGCTTGCGTCGGGTATGTGGAAAATTACGGCAATCTTCAGGGCGAACTTCGTACACCGTACATTTTAAATCCTCCCCCAAAAACGGACAAGGGGTAGCCTGTAAAACCAAATCTCCTTCTCTGTCTTGCTTCAGATACTTCTGCTGAAACACCCCTGCTGACATCCGGAGATGCTGAGACAATCGCTCTATGTCTCGCCTTCCAAATATCGGTGTGCCAAGTAAACAACAATTAGCGCAAGTAGTACAATCCGTCTTTGCAAACACCGCATCATGAGTTTCATGAAACAAGTTATCTACTTCTTTTCCCGGTCTTTTCCGAAAGGCCCGAAAAAAAGCTTGAAACGCCTTTAGCTTTTTCCCGGCTTTTTGTGCCAATAATTTTTGCTCCTCTTTGGTCATGGCAATCTCAGAAAAAACAAAAAGCCCCCGGATTGATAAACAAATTTATAATTCCGATATAAATCCCTGACGTCTTCATTCATGCGATCAGTTCGGATTACCATCCAAACAGGACGGTCTATTTTTCCAAACAGTAACCATTCCTTGTCCTGTAATTCCGGACGATCGGGCGGTTGTGTTTCCCCATAGAAATAGGGGGCATAGGATTTATAACCTTCGGTCAGTAAGACGACATTTTTGCCTTTCTGGGTTTGATAAAATCGAACAGCAGGACCTTGTGTAATATCCGAAATAGATGGAACAAAATAAACCGACAACAAATGCAGAAACAAAATCACTGATGCCACTCTTAAACCCATTAACCAAGGGAATGTATGCGCATGTAAGCCAATCTTTAATCCATATATGAACAAGGCAGTAGAGGAGAACAATAAAAATCCGCCTGCCCATGTTTCTTTACCACTCCAGGCGACAGGACCTTTGAGGGCATCCAAAATAAACCGATCTCCAATCAGGCCGGTCTCCATGGGAAAATTAGGCAAAAACCAACCCAAGATTAAAAAAATCATTCCAGGGAGTACCCCGGTCAAGATTAAACCATAGTCCCATTCCTTCCATCTAAATTTTCCGGGTAGCGCCATTCTTTCTCTCACCAAAATCCCACATAATACACACCCTGCAAGCCAGGACAAAGAAGAATAATGAACAATCTTGGTTGTGCTTATCGAAAAGATGACCAAAACCGAAATGAATAAAGCGGCAAATAGAAATCTGGCTTTGCGCAGGGTATAGTCCACAGGCGTGGTACGAAATGCCCGAATCACCAGCCAGCTCATCGGAAAAGCGAGCGCCAGCATAACCAGTGGATGATAAAACCAGGGTTGCTGATGTCCGGCTACAGGCTGGGTAAATAATTCAATCTGATAGTAAAAAAAATGAATCAAAAACTCCCACCCCTTATACCAGGTAAGGGTTCCATACCAGCCCAACAAAGGAATGATACCCGTCAGGAAGGCTATTCCCAGGAAAGGCAAATACTGGCTTCTCTGATACCGGACCAGGTACAGGAAAATAACCAGACCATAAAACAACAAGGCCACCGGGCCTTTAGCAAGAATGGCAAGGCCGCAAAACAACCCGGAAAGTGCAGCGTTTTGTGGCGTAGATGCATGCAGAAAATATCTCAGAAAGAAATATAGTCCCAATAAAATCAGAAGATTAAAAAAGGGATCGATGATACCAGTTCGGAAATATAGATTGGGAAGAAAAGAAGCCAGACAAAAACCAATGAACAGCCAACCCAGCAATTTATCTTTCAACCAGGCCCCCAAATGAAACAAAAAGAGTAATGACGCGATACCGGACAGAGCATTGGGTAAACGAGCTGAAAATTCATTCACCCCAAAAATGGACATAGAGGCAGCCTGAAACCAAAAAAACAAAGGTGGCTTTTCATAAAAGGGACGAAAGTTGATGGTTACTTCGAGAAAATCCCGTGAAAGCAGCATTTCCCGCGCCGACTCGGCGAAATTAATCTCATCCCAATCAAATAAGGAGTTTTGACCAAGGAAGGGGAAAAAACTGACTATCCCAATCAGTGTGACTAATAAAAAATCCTTAAACCCGGGCCTGGCATTCCAATGTATCATCGCCTTAAAATTACAGGTTCAAAGGATTCCCTGAAAATTATTGTAAATTTGTTTTTGTCACTTAACGCAAATTTTATGAAAAAAATCCTGACGCTTCTTTCCCTTTATCTTTTCATCGGTCCCGTTTCCGCCCAGATTACTATCACGCTCAATGACCTTCCAGACATTGGCAACACCTTCTGGCAGGCCTCGGATTCTACCGGTGCTCCTGCATTAACCGGAAGCCTGACCGGGGGAGCGGCCCAAAACTGGAATTTTGCCGGAGGCTGGGAAATCGGAGATTCCACAAAAATCACTTTTGCACCAACAACTTCGGTTTCCAATTCAATCTCGTCTCAATTTCCATCGGCCAACATGGTCTTTGACCAGGTAGCAGATAGCACAGCCATCTTTTTTTTACGAAATGCCTCCGGCTTACAAATTGCCGGTAATTTTTTATACGGCACCATAGATATACAAGGCCTGCAAATCAAAAATGTTGCAACCGTTTTCACGGAACCGGAAATGCTGGTGCCTGTACCAATGACCTACAACGACAATGCCACCTACAACAGCCACAGTCGTACGACTGTAAACGCCAATATTCCCCCAATCGGTGCGGTAACTATCTACCAAAATCAGAGGAGAACTAAAGTATTTAACTGCATTGGTTACGGAAGCCTGACCACACCATCAGGGACTTACCCAAATACCCTGATGGGCAAATACAGCATTACCTCCTACGATACAACCTTCACCCCGAACCCAATTCTTGGCCCGCAAATCAACAGCGATACAATCGCGTATTCCACAAATTATATTTGGGTAACCAATGATCCAAACCAAACCATTCTTTTGGATATCACCGCTGATAGTGCCGGGGTTGTAATGGAGAGTGCCTCTTATGCCTTCAAAAGCGCAACGGCCAATCATCCTGACTACATGAGCTTGTCTAATGTTGCCTTTTATCCGGTTCCAACAACAGGCTTAGTAAAAATCGAATCCCCTCAGGTATTGACAACCTGCTCCCTAAAATTGTTTAATTTGTCAGGTGAAGAAATTCCTGAATTTGAAACCAATTTTAGTGGAAATACTACTTTGGATTTGAGTAACTTAAACAACGGCGTTTATATACTTGAATTACGCTCCGGTGATTTTGTTCGCACCGGAAAAATAACCGTCTCTAAGTAACTAAACATTTTATTGAAAATGCCCTGTACTTATCTGAGGATTCAGATTACAGGGCATTTTCAATTTAGAGGTTTGGAACAACCCCTAATTCCGTATCTTTGTCCTAGTGCATGTTGACGCATATATTGTATGATTTATAATAATATACTTGAGACCATTGGTCAAACGCCTATTTTGAGAATCAATGCCGTGAGCTCTCATGTTAAAGCTCAAATATTGGCCAAGGTCGAATACTTTAATCCCGGCAATAGTATCAAAGATCGTATTGCCGTCAAAATGATTGAAGATGCGGAGAAAGCGGGTTTACTAAAACCAGGCGGAACCATCATCGAAGGTACTTCCGGCAATACAGGAATGGGGCTTGCCCTCGCAGCAGCCATCAAAGGGTATCGGTGTATTTTCACCATGCCGGATAAGCAATCCAAAGAAAAGATGGATATTCTCAGGGCTGTCGGTGCTGAAGTTGTGGTTACACCGACTGCAGTGGCCCCTGATGATCCCAGATCGTATTACTCCGTAGCCAAAAGACTGGCAGCAGAAATTCCCAACTCCTATTATCCTAACCAATACGATAACCTCTCCAATACCCAGGCTCACATAGAATCTACAGGACCGGAAATCTGGGAACAAACAGAAGGTAAAGTAACGCATGTGGTTGCAGGGATGGGTACATGTGGTACAATCTCGGGTATTGCGAAATACTTGAAATCTCAAAACCCCGACATTAAAGTCATTGGCATCGACACTTACGGATCCGTCTTTAAAAAATTACATGAGACCGGAATCTTTGATGAAAATGAGATCCACGCCTATCTCACAGAGGGCATTGGGGAAGACATCATACCTGCCAATACAGATATGTCGGTCATTGATAAAATCATTAAAGTAACAGACAAAGATGCTGCTTTGATGGCCCGAAAACTCGCTCGTCTTGAAGGGCTCTTTGTAGGATGGTCCTGTGGTTCTGCCATGCATGGAGCTCTGGAGTATGCAAGAGACTTGGGGAAAGATGCAGTGGTTGTAGTAATTCTTCCGGACCATGGAACCCGTTATCTCGGTAAAATCTATAATGACACCTGGATGTCGGATCATGGATTTTTAGAGGAAGGGAATATGCTGACTGCGCGTGAAATTCTTTCCCGCAAAGAGGGCAGGGGAGAGTTCATCACCCTAAGTCCTACCGCTACCTTAAAAGATGCCATACACCTGATTCGGAAAAATTATATAACCCAGATTCCGGTTGTGGAAAATGGAAAGGTAATTGGCAGTATCACTGAACGACGCGTTTTGAATACTATTCTGGATGATCCGGGTCTGAAGGATGAACCGGTTACAATGGCTATGAATGACCCATTCCCATTTGTCCTGCCCTCTACACGAATCGATGTGCTTTCCAAAATGATTAGCAAGGAGAACCCTGCCGTGCTGGTTCAATCTGAAGATGGCAAACTCGATATCATTACGGAATACGATCTGATTAGCGTTTTGGCGGGAAATGTTTAACCACAGGGATCATGTCCCGGAGTCGACGGAATCCATTGGTTTCAACCAGAATGAACGGAATGCCCCATCCGGATCATAGTTAGAGGCCTGTTGAATCGTATTAAACTTTCGCCCTCCTCTGGGATCTGTGCCCACGCCTGCAATATAGCCCCAGTTACCATAATTGGAAGCCGGATCATAATCAATTAGTTGTCTTTCAAACCAGGCTGCACCACTTCGCCAATCCTGACCCAAATCATGAATGAGATAAGAGGCTGCATTCTGACGGCCACGATTTGAAGTGTAGCCTGTTGCACGCAACTCCCGCATGACAGCATCCGTTAACTCATCCCCGGTAGTTCCGTTGATCCACGACTGAAAAATCTCCGGACTGAAACAGTCAGATGCGCTCTTGTTACCCAGACCTGATAATTGAAAAATCCGATTCCCATAACGCCTTTCAGTCCATTTAAAGAATTCTCGCCACAATAACTCAAACTTCAACCAGTAAGTGGAATCATTACTTCCATACTCAGATTCATATCGCACAATCTCCGTCCATATCCATCGTACACTCAAACAACCGGAACTCAACCAAATTGAAAACCTGGACGAATCATTCGGGAGCGCCAATCCATTGCGAGTCTCCTTGTAAGTCCGAATGGCATGACTTTCCCACAAGTAGTAGTTTACCCTTTGAATACCCTCAGGTTCTCCGCCCCTGAAATGCGGTTGAGAATTCGATTCTCTGTGAGGTAAAGCATCTTGCAGAATAATTCCCGGTGGTAGGGGAGGCAATGTGGTGGGCGCCTGGGAACAAAATACCGAAGGGTTGGCACTTTCAACCTTGTGACGAAATGGCGTAAAATGAAGGGGTAACTTGTCCAGGGAAAAGGGAAGCTGGTCTTCCGTCCAAAGCAGATTGTCGCAATA
>CANHCC010000139.1 GCA_947459115.1 Bacteroidota bacterium
AAAAATTGCCATGGAACAAGGATTCAACACTTTCAACAATTGTTTGGGCACAATTGTAAGCAGGTATAAAATAACTGACCGGAGGTAGTTGTGTTTTCATGCGCATTTAATCAAGTGTTTCTAATTCTTTTATGACAAAAGGACACCATTTCTGGTAATATAGATGCTCATAATAAAATTTTTGAGCCAAACGGCCTTTTTGAAGGGCTTCATTGTAATTCAGTGTTGTCAAAAGTTTGGATAAATCTTCGACCGTTTGACAGTAATAACTCACCTCATCCCACTTCAAGAATTTTGAAAAAGGTCGGGCGTCTTCCTCCCCAATAAGACATGGCGCAACTCCCATTTGCATTGCCTCAAAAAAACGAAAGGAATTCATGCTTGATCCACGAGGTGCAAGGCTTATGTAGGATTGTCGAATGATTCGATTATAGGTTCTGTATCCGAGCCATCTCAGCCAAAACCTGGTTGGTAAATAGCCGCCTAGTTTTACATTCTCAATTCTCGTTAATTTATTCGCCATCTCCTCTCTTATCGGCCAGGTATTTAATGCGCCATTGAAAGAGGCAATGTATTTTTTGGCGACCGGAAAGGGCGATATTTTATGAGGCGTACATAATATTGGTATGTCTATTCCTTGATTAGCTTCAGTTCGAGCGGCCAGAAAAGAGGTAAGACCCGGAATTGGGATTTGTGGGCCTCCATCATATTGGCAAACCGTAAATATTTTAAAATCGCGTTTAAGTGCATGCTCAACTCCGGTTTTAAGTTGTTGCATGCCATTTCCGTCAATACCAAAATTATGATTAAGAAACCACCTGGTCCAGAATACCGGTAAATAATGCCAATCCGCGTTTTGGGGATCCTGCGTTAATACACCAGGATTTTTATTGAGCCAGATTAAAAAGTCCTGTTCAACACCATAATCCTTATTATGAGAAGGATAGGCAAACGGTTGAGATTTCGGCTGTAGATATTCCGCTACAGGAAGAATAAAAATTTTCATTTTTTTTGTAGATGAATCCAAAATCCTTCTCCGGGAAGACCCTTTGCCCAACATTTAAGTCTGTACAGATTAAATTGAATTTTGGCTTGTATGTTGGAAGGACTTCTCTGATTTAATTGCAAACGACGAATGGATCTTTGATAAAAAAAGCTTCCCATGATGGAAGATAATTTTTCTGGCTCCGTTTGCATGTTAATAATCTTAAAACCATTCTCCTTCGCAAGTATGTCAAGACTTTGGGGGGAGAACCGGTTGATGTGATTGGGTGGAATATCCAGAAATCCTCCATTTAATTCATTGAATCGAATTCGATTCGGATTCGGTACTGCCATGTAAAAATTACCCCCGGGTTTTAGAAGATTTTGCATTACGGACATAAATTCTCCTAAGGAATCCAGATGTTCCATAACCTGAAATACGAAGATCATATCATAATCAGATGCCTTTATAACATTATTGGCGTATAACGCACGAATGTCTGCTTCATATACGGTTACGCCCAAATCCTTCAAGGCTTTGACGCCTTGCTTGGAGTATTCGGTGGCCTCGATTGAACTGGGCGAAATGCCGAGACTTAGTAGATGTTTTAGGAAAAAGCCAATACCGGATCCTACTTCGAGTATTTTAAGATTTGGAAAATGTTTTTGTTGTTTTACGGATTTAAGGGTTTGTTCAAATTCCCATTTTTCAGAAGGATAGCCATCATCAAATGCCCCGTTATAAAAATCTGCGTTGCCCGCTATATAGGGATGCGCATATACAAATTTGCAAGCCTTACATTCTACGACATGACCTTCATTTTGATTCCATAAGGATTCTATCGTTTGTTTTAGGGTTTCAAAACGATTCAAATCATTGGGATCATGCCATCCGGTCGTTTTAAAGTGCAAAGCGGCTTCTTTTGAATTTACCGTATAAAGAACATGCGATTTTTGATTCTTACAAACAGGACATGCGCTTCCATGGGGTTTATAGGTGTATCTCATAAATACAAGTTTTAATCCTTCAGGACCGATTTAGACCATTTCAATCTATCTCTATCCCAGGTAATGTCGTTTTTAATAATTTTTCCGGGTACTCCTGCTATCAAACAATTTGGAGGTGTTGACAAGTGAGAAAGTACACTTCCTGTTCCAATCACATTATCTTTTCCGATGTGGCACCCTTTTAAGATAATGCTATGGGCTCCTATCCAAACATGATTGTCTATCTTGACATCTTTGGCATAATTTATCCTCTCCTTTTTGTCTAAACTAAGGATACTATGGGAATCTCCATTTCTAATGTCAATGTCATAAGACAGCATGCAGTCTTCACCAAGTTCAATGCAGCCATCTGGTTCTGTCGCGGCAAGGTGTGCGCCTTCTATGCTTGTCCCTGAGCCGATTTCAATTCGGTTATTACCATCTTCTAACCAAAAGGAGGTATTTCGAATTCTGCCTTTTGCATGGATTTTTACAATTTGGTTGTTTCCACTCAAAAAGAATTTACAATTGTCAAGTAGAGTATCTTCTCCAATTTCAATTAGGCAACAATCCCCTTGAATGTGTACACTCGTTCTTTTTAAAACAGCATGGTCAACCTTTATTTGATTGTTTTTTCCGTGATCCTGAATTTTGGTTTTGACCAATTGACCTTTTGTCAAGGCTTTAATAAATTCCAGATTGTTAGAGCGAACTTTCACCTGATGCTTCCACCATCTCAGTTTGGAAATCCATATGTTTAAATCCAAGGTCATTAGCTCCAATTTTTGCTGTACTCCGCCTGACTACGATAATAAAGGCTCTCCTCGTTCGGGTTTTCAGAATTATCATACCAAGGCAGATGCAAGGCCGTGTAGGGAGGCGTTGTTCTGCCTGCTTCCAACCAAAATCCACCTTTGGTTCCCGGTCTGTAAAGTGCAAAGGTTGTGTCAATTGGTGCCTTATAGAAGGTGTTCTGGATGCAGGTTTTCCAATAAGGACTTTCTACCTCTTGTACCTGATGCTTTCTGTCATAATGATCCGGAATATCATCTATTTTTAGACTAAACCCAATTTTATCCAGTTGGGGATATTTCAGAAGAATTTGATAGAAATGGTTCATGAAATCATTCGGGCATTCGTCCGTAGGAAGGACATCCGGATCCGTCAGTACATAATATTGATTATTAAATTTATCCTGATACAAGGTACTTTTCCAAAGTGCCAGAAATCCCAGGTTTTCGTTGAGATAGTGAATAGAATATGGACAGGTTTTATAATAAGCTAACAATGGAGGATAGGTGGAGTGGTTATCTAAAATTAATATATTGGTATATCCTGCTTGTTCAAGTCTGTTAATTAATTTTAGTAAGCACTCCAGTCTGTTAAAATTATTGATAATAATAGGAATGTTCTTGATTTCCGTATCGGTTAATATTCTGTTTGAAAATTGGGAATGAAGAACACGATTGATGATTTTGAATGATCTATTTATCCATTTCCTGAATTTGAATGCTTTGTCCCGTAAATGAAAGGCTATTTTATCTTTCATGGTTTATAGGGTTTTGATTCAGCCATTGCACAAGGGACTTGGCGAATAAATTTGCGTCCAAAGGTCTCAAGTGTTCACTATCGCTGGTTTGCCATTTTCGGTTAAGGCCTGGCAAGCATACGGGTAATCCGAGACTTTCAATCTCGTTGAGTAAAACTTGAATGCGGTTTGACTTCAATAAAACCGTATCCATGGGCATAAGATATAGAAATAGTTCACAATTATGTTGTTGTGCTTCTGATTTTAATTCTATAATATAATCTGTCATTTCTTTAAGTAGCAAAGAATCATAAGGCGTCTGATATTCTTTTGCTTTCTCAGGCAGTACAAGGGCGTAGGTTTTTGACATAGGATTTACGGTATCGAATGTCATTTGCTCTACTGTTTGAATAATGTCCTTTTCATGTGCAGGTCTTGATAATAAATCCAGCGGTTGATGATACGCTCTTAGCGCCGGAATATAATGATGCAGGGGACGCCAAACCTTGTGAAGTACCTGATTGGTAATATAAGTATCTTCGGTTCGCAGAATAAAATTTAATTCGATTCCAATTCTTTTGGGAAATTTATTGGTCTTCCGAATAATTTCAAAACCCGTTAACCAGCTTCCGCCTGTCGTTGAAAATTCAAATATTGAATCTGCTAACCATGGATTTAAAATGGAGGTAAGCGAACTTCCGCAAAGCACTGTAGATGGCGTATAATCTGCCCTTAAATACATCTCTGCTTTAGCATGATTTTCTTTGACCCAGCTTGCATATTGATGATTTCCGGGCTTTAGTGGAAATATCCACAGATAGATATTGTATAAGAGAAAAATACCTATACTCGAAAAGAATATTCTCTTAAGCATTAGAATCTAAAGTAGATAAAACTGCCTGGTACACCAGAATTCGTCAGAATCATAAACAACATTATACCCAACAAATAGGGTTTAAGGGATTGTATAATTTGCATGAACGCTTGGTTTCTGCCCAGATAAAGTAAATGATATACGATAACGGGCAAACTGTACATCACAATGTAAAAGGCATTCGGATTAAATACAAAACTTGAAGGCGCAGTCATTAACCTGAGATAATCCACTGCATGATTAAATTCCGGAAGTCGAAACAGTAGCCATGCAAGACTAACGCAGGTAAATACAACGATTCCTTTTGTGACTTTAAAGATAGGAGAAGGTTTCAGGACAATTTTATGACTTAAAAATCGCTCCACAACAAGAAGTAATCCGTGGAAAGCGCCCCATACAGCGTAACTCCATGCAGCTCCGTGCCATAGTCCCCCTAAAACCATTGTGACCATAAGGTTAAAATAGGTTCTCACATTTCCTTTTCTATTTCCACCAAGACTGATATACAGGTATTCTTTCAGCCAGGAGGATAGGGAAATATGCCACCGAGTCCAAAATTCCTGAAAGCTAGTGCTTATATAGGGAAACATAAAGTTGTCCATCAAAGTATAGCCGAAGAGGGCTGCAAGTCCTATCGCAATGAGGGAATATCCGGCAAAATCCGCAAAAATTTGCATGGAATACCCAAATAACATCAAGGCCAGGTGGCTGCCACTCATTCCCCAAAAGGCGGGGAAGCTCATGAATTGGGTATGTTCTTTGAGATTATCCGCAACAACCATTTTCAAGAAATAGCCTACAATTAAAGTTTGAATGACTAGTATCCAGTTTATATCCTTGAAATGCTTAGCTCGAATTTGGGGATAGAAATCTTTGGCCTTCACAATGGGTCCGGCTACCAATTGAGGAAAAAATGAGATGAAAAATCCGGTATCCAGCAGAAATTTTAAAGGATGTTTGCTGATCCAGTTTTGATCCATGGTTTTTTCCCTGTAAACATCGATTAATAAACTAATGCCCTGGAAGGTGAAAAAGGATATCCCAACAGGTAAGGGTAAATAGTAAATAATTTTCTCTATTTCGGAAAGATTTTGAATATCGCCATGAAGGGTTAATATCAATAATTTATTATACTTGAAAAACGCAAGTAATCCAAGATTCACAATAATACCGCCCCAGGCTATGAATTTTTGTTTGGTGTGTTCCTGATATTTAGAAACGCCAAATGTACAAATGCCATTAATCAGGATGGATAAAAGAAGTAGGACAACAAGGAGAGGCTTTGCCCAGGCATAGAAAATCAAGCTGGAAACAAGTAGGAGACCGACCTGTAGGAATTGTAGTTTTCTTACATAGTATAAAACAAATGTAATAACTACTAAAAATGCGAATTCTGAACTGTTAAAAAGCATTTTAACTACGAAACAGTTTTGGGGCAATTTTACTCTTTAGCATCCTTTTCCATGCCTCAATGTTTCGACCAGGTTTTAGCCAAACAAGATAAAAGAGTAAACAAATCAATAGCCAATATTTTCGTTTGACCTTAGAAAATGAAATTGCTTCTAAGGTAAAATATTCAAGTATATCGGTAACCGGAAGGTCCGAATGAATGCTAGTTGTTATGGATTTTGTATGAAAATCAGTTCTCTGAAAAGGTTGGTAAGTTTTACAGAGAAACAATGGTGCTTTGAATACTTTGAGAATCGAATAGATAAGACCTAATTTATCTTCTCTGAATTTATAGTCTAGGCTAATGGTTTTGGAGGCATCATGGTATCGATAGGCAGTAATGACGGAAGGTATTTCTTGAATGGAATTTCTTCCATATGCAATTAAATACTGCAACCATAATTCTGAGTCCATTGCATAATGCAATTGAATATTTAATGGCGCCATTTTTCTAAACAACTCCATGCGAAACCAGGTTGCCGGCTGACAAATATGGGATACATAAAATATTTCCGGAATGGATGCATAAAGTGTCGTACAGGCAAGTCCATAATCTTTAGATTCGGAGAATTGTCTTGACCAGCCACATACAATATTCGTATCAGGATTAAGAAATGCCAATGCAATCGATTTTAATGCACCAGGCATTAACATATCGTCTGAGCATAGCCAATTAAAAATCTCACCGGTGGCATGCGTTAAGCCTTTGTTTATTGCATCAGATTGACCTTTATCTTTTTCGGAAACCCACCAGGTCAGCTTATCTGCGTATTTCTTTAAGATTGTAACCGTTTCATCGGTGCTTCCGCCATCTACAATAATATATTCTAGATTCGGGTACCCTTGATTTAAGACAGAAAGAATTGTATCTTCAATATATTTACCCTGCTGAAAGCTCGGTGTTATAAGGGTGATTTTGGGCCAATGGGTATGGGCACTATAATCCTCCGGCTCATGAACTTTCTTCGGCCAATTGGCTGGAATAGGTGTAATATTTGGCGAATCAATCATTATTTTGAAGGTCCTTCAAAATTAAAGTAATGGCAAATGGAGAAATCGAATGCTCTTTGTTTGTTTTATCCTCCAGTAATTGATAGGTTCCAATTCCAATCTGTTCCACTTTTTTTGTTACCGCCTCTCTGTAGTATATAGAGTTTTGATATTTGAAGCAACAAGGGTCTTCTGTGTTTAGTATTTGAATTCTTCGTCTGCCCTGACCGATAGAACCCAAAACATATATTTCAGGATAGGAAATCTGACTATAGATTCTTGGGTCATATTGTTCCATATCTCCAAGATCTTGAAATCTAATTAGTTTGATTTCAATTGGGGCAGACCCTGCGATGGTATAGCTTTTCTTGATCGTGGTATCCATCGCGACATACAATTGAGTTGTCCAGCCTCCACCGGATAATCCTAGCATGCTGAATCCATTATATTGCTTTTCTTTTCTTAAATAATTGATGGCTGTTCGTATCGGGGTAAA
>CANHCC010000140.1 GCA_947459115.1 Bacteroidota bacterium
AAAATACGCCCCCCCTGTCGAATCCTCGCAAGACTTTGTTCCACTGCCTCACTCAAAACCGGAATAACCTGACGAACAGCCCGGGCCACCTTTTCATCTTCCTGGTTTATATAAACCAGAATATCCTTCACCGGTAAATATTCTAATCCTTCATATCCGGAGGATTGCTCGGTGTGTTTATCCAAATCTTTCATGAAATATTACTAACTGATCAATAGGTTTATGTAAAATCACAGAGGCTCTCAGTCCAACCTCTGACAGCGCCTGGTGCAGCCACTTTTCAAAATATTGAGCAACAGACCCTGTAAATCCGAGTAAGGAATGCTCTATTTGGGGGTATTTTAAAAGCGTTGTTTTCACAAAAGCGCGAAATGACCCCAGAATTATCTCCTGAATCTCTGCCTCTCCGGACAATTCAAGAATTAAGGGCGCCAAAGCGGCAAGTGCAACATTGGGTTTGGGTTTTCCATGAATGCGATTTCGAAGTTCTATCGATGTGGAACAGGACAGTCTTTCCAGAATCTGTTGCATGAATGCAGAGGACAATTCTTCATTCAAAATTTTCTGAACCAAACACTTGCCCAAATATGCCCCACTTCCTTCATCTCCAAATAAATAACCATGACCTCCTTTGGATTGAACAATGTTTTCGCCATCAAAAAAACAAGAATTTGAACCGGTCCCCAAAATAGCCGCAATCCCAGCTTGATTTTGACAAATAGCGCGCGCTGCACCCAGAAGATCATGTTCCGCCCGAACCATCGTAGCACCGGTATGTTGAATCAACCATCTGGTTAAGGCCTCATTGTATTCAGATACAGAAAAACCAGACCCGTAAAAATAAATTGCTTTGGGGCGCTCTTCAGATAGATGAGGCAACAGATCTTGCTTTAAAGCATTTAAAACCGCTTCCATTCCCTGAACATATGGATTATACCCGGATGTTTGAAAACGATCGGCTTTCCCAACCCACCTCCAATCGGTCTTGGTAGATCCGCTATCTGCAACTAATATCATGGCAGCGTAAAGATACAAAATCCCCAAGGGCAGAATCTGTTTACGGCCAAGTACATTGTCCCTGAAATTCCTTAATTTTAACCTGAAAAAATAAGTAAAAGGGAAATTCCAGCGTTTTTCCTGACCACTCTCCAAAATCTGATATGACTAAGAATCTAAAATACGCTCTTTTTGCTCTTGCATTGGTAATTACCGGCATGGTTTCCGGATATAAACTCAAGTCCAGTATCCCCTATTTTAAACAAACGGATTATGATGACAGCTTAAATAAATTTCAACAAGCTTTGAGATTTGTGGAATACACCTACATCGAGTCTGTCACTTTTGAATCTATGGTGGATGATGCCATCAAAGGGATGCTGGAAGGCTTGGACCCTCATTCCTTTTACATACCTAAACAAGAAAAAAAGGGAATGGACGAACAGATGGCCGGAAGTTTTGAAGGCATTGGCGTGGAGTTCAATATTCTTGAAGACACAATATATGTGGTTGCCCCAATATCCGGTGGACCAAGCGAGAAACTGGGAATCCTTGCAGGGGATAGAATCGTGGAAGTGGACAGCCAAAATGTAGCAGGAATAGGCATCACCAATTCAGATGTCATGGTAAAACTCAAAGGTAAAAAAGGCACCAAAGTAAGAGTAGGAATTTCCAGAAGAGGGGTCAACAGAATATTATACTTTGACATCATTCGGGATAAAATTCCGTTTTACAGCGTGGACTATTCTTACATGATTGAACCCAAAACCGGATACCTGAAACTGAGCCGATTTGCTGAAACCACCTATCAGGAATTTACGGAACACATGGCCAAATTAAAACAATCCGGTATGGAAAATCTGATTCTGGATTTAAGATCGAACCCGGGAGGATATATGAACATGGCCCAGCTATTATCAGATGAGTTTTTAAGTGAAGGAAAACTAATCGTTTATACAGAAGGTCGTACCAACGAAAGCAAATCTAAATACACCTCTACTTCTAACATCAGTTCTTTCGAGAAAGGGGGATTGGTTATCCTGATTGACCAAGGTTCAGCCTCAGCCTCCGAAATCGTATCAGGTGCCGTTCAGGATTGGGACAGAGGCCTGATCATCGGAACACGATCTTTCGGAAAAGGCTTGGTGCAAACCCAGCACAACTTCCAGGATGGATCAGCAATGCGTCTCGTTATTTCTAAGTACTTCACACCAAGTGGCAGATGTATTCAAAAACCTTACAATAAAACCTCAAAAAAATATAACGAAGAAATTCTGGAACGATTTGAAACCGGAGAGGTCTATGACGAAAGCAAAATCAAGTTTCCCGATTCTCTCAAATTCAAAACTAACTCCGGAAGAACAGTTTATGGTGGCGGCGGTATTTTACCGGATGTCTTTATGCCACTTGACACGACGGGCAGATCCAACTATTACACCGACTTATTCATAAACGGCGTTTTCAGACAGTATGCATTAAAATATGCTGACACACATGCCGAAATAAAGAATCAATTCAGCAATGGATTTGACTATGCCAGAAGATTCCAGGTAACAGATGAATTGCTCAAGGACTTTATTGCCTACGGAGAGGAAAAGAAAGTTAAGTTCAATGAGAAAGAATACCAGACCTCTCTAAAACTAATCAAGATGTTAATCAAAGCTAACATTGGACAGAGGCTTTGGAATGATGAAGGATTCTTCCCTGTCTTGCACCAAAACGACCAAAACATCAGCATGGCATTGAAACTTATGCCGGATGCGGTTAAACTTTATGAAACCGGTAAGTTTACCTGGAAGAAATAAATCACAAGAAAAAGTTAAAGATTTAATATTAGGCTTGGCTTACCGCCATGGCTTATAAACAGGATGTGAGGCGATAGAGAGCAGTTCTCTATCGCCTTTACTGTCTCCATACGCATAGATTGCCTCGTAATTCTCGAGCTTGGGAATTCGTGTTTTTAATCGTCTGAGTTTTTCAGGGCCATAACAATTGGGCGTATCATATTCCCCGGTAAAAATCCCATCAACTTGTTTCATGCGGGTACAAATGAGTTCCATTCCCTGCGCCTCTGCCCAGGGTTTAATCCACCAGTCCACAGATGCAGATATTAAAAAGACACGATGCCCTTGAGATTGATGCCATTTCAACTTTTCCAGACCTTGTTCTCGCAGAATGGTCGGAATAACTGTTTCACTAAATGCCTGCCCTGTTTTTTCAAGCCTTTCAATAGTCCATCCTTCCAGAAAATACCGTAGCACAATCATTTTAGCTACATGATTGGGAATCAACTTCAGAAAATACAACCCAAGAAATGGAGAAATCAAACACATACCCCACCAATACTTCCGCTTTCCGACAGCAAACTTTAGAAAGGCCGGGAAAGAATCTTTATTTGTGAGTGTTCCGTCAAAATCAAATAAGGCTAAAGCGGGCATTAGAGTTTCAGTTTTTTAAAAACAAATTCCGGGATATTGCGAATAATCCACATGACCCATTTCCACATCCACAAAGTATACAGTACATCCTTTTTCTTTTTCCATGCTTGTACAATGTCTTTACCTGCTTTTTCGGCGGTGGCGGTCAAAGGTGCCGGCAAAGGCAAACCCTCTGTCATGCGGGTTCTAACGAATCCGGGTTTTACAGTCATTACCCGCAAACCTTCATGGGCCAGACGATTTCTCAACCCGGATAAATACGCTGTAAAACCTGCCTTCGCGCTGCCATAATGGTAATTAGACATTCTGCCTCTTTCACCGGCTACAGAACTAATCCCAATGATGCCTCCTGATTTGCGTTGAATCATATCTGCTGCGACAATATTGAGAATAGAAACGGCACCGGTATAATTGCTCTCCATTATATTTAAAGCTTCTTCAAAATCATGACAAGCTTTTGCCTGGTCACCTAAATATCCAAAGGCACACAACACAATATCCGGACGATACGGTAAACTTTGATAAAAGGTCTCATGGGAATCAAATTTTCTGGCATCAAACAAATGAACACTGACAGAGGCCTGGTATCGAACTTTCAAATCTGCAGCCCTGCGATCCAATTCAGAAGTATTCCTGCCGGCGAGCAGGATATGTTTTCCTTCTTTTGCCCATAAACCCGCACAGGCAAAAGCAATATCACTGCCTGCACCCAGAATTAAGACAGATTGGGGTTCCGATTTGATTGTTGTCATGATTGAATAAGTTGAAGTCGTTGTGAAAGGGCAGACTGAAAGGATTTCCCGGGCAAGAGACGCGCCAATATTTTCTGAAAGGTGGAAAGTTTCTCTCCATAAGTAGAAGCGAATACCTCGGGAGACATTCGGGCATCCTTTGCCAGATAAATTCTTCCACCTGCTTGTTGTACCTTTTGATCTAGTTCTGTCAAAAAGGGGAAAAGTTCAGGACTTACAGGAAAATCTAAAGCCAGCGTGTACCCTTCCATAGGAAAAGCCAGCAATCCTTCCTGTGGGCCAAATGTTTTTAGAACCGTCAAAAAAGAAGCAAAGCCTCTGCGGGCAATAGTCTCTAAAATATCTTGCATAGCTTCAGCACCGCCCTCAAAGGGTAAGACAAACTGATATTGCACAAATCCTCGCTTACCATAAACACGATTCCAATGAAAGATGGAATCCAATGGATAAAAGTAGGGCTCATAAGGCGTTAGAAAGACCCTCTTTCTCTTCAATTGCTTATGGTAATACAAAAAATTAAAGACGCGAATAGTAAAATTATTTAGTATGATTTCGGGCAAAAAAAACGGGATGGACAATCCCTTTTTCTTCAAACTTGTAAAAGGTTGTGTTATACCTTCCTGCCGAATTTCAGATAACGAGGCATGCTCTCCAATCATAAAAATACCTCTGCCGGCTTTCTTGCCTTTGGCCAGACAATCTACCCATGCAACAGAATAAGTTGAACCCTGGTGAGCCTCAAACAAGCTGCATAATTCTTCAAAATTCCGAACCTTAATATTAATTTGTTTTATCCAGGAGGTTTCAATTTTTTTTAATCTCAGTGCGACTCGCAGAATAATACCAGTAAGCCCCATACCCCCTCTTGTCAAATCAAACCATTCCGCATTTTCAATGCGGGAACATCGAAGGATACGACCATCCTCTACCTGGAGATCAATATATTCCACATGATCACAGAAGGACCCTTCTTTATGATGATTCTTCCCATGCACATCTGCTGCAACAGCTCCCCCAAGGGAGACAAATCTTGTTCCGGGAGTTACCGGCAAAAAAAATCCCCTGGGAACAAATACCTCAAGAATTTCAGATAACGTCACGCCACTTTCCGCCCACAAGACTCCTGTCTCCGGATTAAAATCCAGCATACAATTCAGACGCAACATAGATACAACTTTAGCACCTAAGGAGGCATCTCCATAAGAGCGCCCCATGCCTCTTGGGATTTGTGGCACATTTGAATGAATAACCGAAGGCGAATATTCCTCCACATCACAATCCATGACCGGATAATTACCCCAGTTGCCTATTTTTTGAATCATCAGCTTTGATAAATAAAAATATAATAAGCTACAATCCAGGCAATGACCGTAAATTGAATAAAGCGATCTTTCAATAATATTTTAGTGGGGGAACCACTGTTATTCTCTACCATGGTAATCTGAAGATAGCGTAATATCCCTAGGATTACAAAAACGGTTGTCATATAGCTATCGGGATGTCTCTGAACAGAATCCGCAACCTCTGCCATGGTGTACATGATGTATGCAACAATTATGACGGCCGACATTAGCCCCAATGAAATATTAATAAAATCGAGATTATAGCCATCAATGGATTTACGGGCTTTATTTCCGGAGGCATTAAAAAGCAATACATCTTCTCTTCTCTTCGCGATACCCATAAACAAAGCCAGCAGAAAAGTCATAATTATAATCCATCTGGACAACTCTACTTCAGCAACCACCCCACCTGCCAGAATTCTCAACAAAAATCCGGTTGCGATGATAGAAATATCCAGAATGGGCACATGTTTAAGTTTTATGGAATACAGAACATTTAGCATGAGATAGGTAGTAATAATGATACCCGCCCGGGGCTCCAGTATCCAGGCGCCGCCAAGACCTACCACAAGCAAGATACCCATGGTCACCCAGGCCTGAATTGTACTGACTTCGCCGGAGGCAAGCGGGCGTTTACATTTTTCGGGATGCTGACGATCCGCCTCCCGGTCCATATAATCGTTTAAGATATATACACTGCTCGCCACAAAAGAAAAACAGAAAAAGATACCTAATAGGCGAACTAAAGCATCCGGATCACTCAATAGTTTCCCGGCAAAGAACAGAGGCAAAAACACAAAAGTATTTTTAATCCACTGATAGACACGAATGAGACGGATAATAGCCATGCTTCATGCAAAAATACGGGGAATATATGAATGAAGGGAAGCGAATCCTTGAATTCACCCGGGGCATGGGGTCTGAAATTTTATATCCGTAATTTTAAGCCATGCCTTCGAGGAATTTCTTTGTGACCGCAGACGATTTTGGAATTACCAAGCGTATTTCGGACGGCATGATGCACCTCGCCCAAAAAGGGGTCATACATAGGCTCAGCCTGTTGACCAATATGCCGGGCACCTCTCATGCGCTGAACCTTGCAAAGGAAAACCCCTCTGTCCCGATTGGCTTACACTTTAATCTGACGGAAGGCCGTCCTTTAACCCCAACCTGCAAAAGTCTGGTAAGCCCTTCCGGGCATCTCTGGCGTCGAGGACAGTTATTGCCTAGATTGATGACCCATAGCATTTCACGGTATGAAATCCGTGGAGAGCTCATAACACAATTTGAAGTCATCCGGAATGTCGGGGTACCGGTAGCCTATCTCGATTCCCATCAGCATGTTCATGTCTTGCCTGTAATTGCCGATGTTTTTCAGGAATTTGCCATGCAACAGGGCCTGCCCATACGATATCCTTTACCAGTTGGAATCCGATCCTCCTGGAATTTATCCCATGCGCTTCTGAAAATATTATTGACCCTAAATCCGATACCCAAGGCACTACTTGCCAATCAGACCCTCGCTTCTGTATTTGATTTAGGTAAAGAAGTAATTGAAGTGAAAGACTATTCTTTTATAAAAACCCGATTCCCTGCAGAAGGCATTCATGAACTTATGGTTCATCCCTATGTTAAAGACGATGAAGGATTATTAGAAGTGTATGAGCAGGAAGGATTCAAGAAGAAATCCGGATTCCTAAAGATGGCGTATCAGGAATATGAAATGCTGAACACGATTGAA
>CANHCC010000141.1 GCA_947459115.1 Bacteroidota bacterium
ATACAGACAACACAGCCCTTTCAACAGGCATCCCAAAATGAAGGATTGAGTTTAAGGGCTGATACCATAATTGAGGCATTTCCAATTGAATTTGCTCTTGTGCCCCTGTTACTGCATTGGTAAAATAAAGCGTCATAACCGGAGGAGGTAATCCGCCATTAATTGGCTGAACATCCGTTTCGATCCTAATCCCAAACCCAAATGTTGTATCATTCACAATAGCCGGGGTCAGGGTTGCACCCCAAAGATTTAAAGAATCGCCATACGTTCTGGGCAAGTTTGCATAAGCAGAATCCATAGCCTGATTGGAACCGATTAACAAATTATTATGGGTCAATTGAACCAGGGTATCAGAAGCTGTTGGCCCAAGGAAATCTCCTGCATAATAGACCTTTATACCCGTGATCGTGGCAGATGCGGGAATGGCGAAACCAAAATTTTTGTAGTACAAAATGGTAGAGAAACTATCCGGAGGGACGAAAAACTGCACCCAATTTGGAGGATTGTTGATCCAGGGCACTCCGGCGCATGAAGTACAATTTCCCGTATTTCCGGGACTTAATGGCCCGGTATAAAGGGGTTGAGCAACTAAAGAGATACTAAAGAAAAGAAAAACAAGGCTTATGACAATCGGTTTCATCCTCTAAAAGTAAGTAAACTTTGGAAAAGAAGAGAATCCATATAAAAGGTTACTATTCCGGTATCATCAAACTCCCATCTAATGCCAGCAATTGAATAACGGCCTGATTACAATTATGTTTGGCGTAGGCCAGCCTGGATTCTGCCTGTGTTACCTCCTGCTGTACCAACATCAACTCCAAAGTAGAACTGGAGCCAATCCGATAGCGTTCCATGGCTATTTCCATGGCATCGATGCTAAAGGCTCGATTTTCTTCTTCCCGCTGCACTTGCTGCTTTTGACGAAGGTAATGCGCCCATCCGATTTGCAGACGGGCTTCTAATTCCGTGCGTTGCCGATCAAACTCGGTCTGAGCCCGGGCTTGCATCAGGAGTTGATTTTGCGTTTGCCTTCTCAGATTGCCGGCATCATATAACATCCAGGATGCAGTAATCCCACCCAATAAACTAGCAGTGTTATTAAATAACAGAAATCCAGCCTCATTGGTCAGTCGATTCAACCCATAACTGACATTCAAGGAAATCTGCGGGAAGGCAGAAGCCTTTTGCGCTTTTAATTCTAATTGCCGCAAGGCAATGTTTTTTTCCAATACTTTCAAGTTTCGGTTTCGATGGAAAGTTAAAGTCCGAAGAGAATCAAACGGGGTTTCAAATTTTAAGAGCTGTGTATCGGCAGGTTGATAAACGGTGCGAATATCCAGTCCTTGCATAACATTCAACTCACTTAAGAGCTGAAGTTTTATCTGCTCCAATTCATCTAATCTGGCCAATTGGGCATTTTTATCCATCCTGGCTTGTAGGACTTCAAGTTTGTTGCCTTTGCCAGAAGCCAATCTGGCTTCTGAGAGCTTAATCCTCTCCTCACTAACTGTTAGGGTGAAGGTTTGGGCCTGAATCAATTGATGTTGAAGTACCCAGGTATCATACAATTGCAGAAGCTTCACCATGGCGCGCTCTGCATCTGCCTGTAGCTTTAGCCTGGCAACATGCGCCTCCTCCTGAAGTTTCTGATAAGTCGTAAACATTTTACCCCCGTCAAACAAAGTCCATTGCAGGAATACCTCTCCATTCAAATTAGCAGACTGGGCTCCCTGACGATTCACCTCCTGACCGGAGACAAAACGCTGCCGTGTGTCATTCACAGAACGAGTCCCACCGGCATTCACACCCACTCTGGGCACAAAACCTGCATTGGCTCGAACCGCATTTCGATCCGCTATCTTTACATCAACTGAAGCCAGCTGTATGTCATAATTGAACTTCAGCGTGCGGGCAATGGCTTCCTGCCTTGTCAGATAAGGCTGAGCCTGAACAAGCGTCCATATACTCGAAAGAAGAAAGATAAATTTAAACATAATCTTCTCCTTTCTTTCCTGTCAAATAAGAATACACGGCCGGTATAACATACAGAGTAAGTAAAAGCGAAAATAAGATTCCCCCAACCACTACAATACCCATTCCCATGCGACTTTCTGCACCTGCTCCGAGCGCCATGGCAATAGGCAGGGCTCCGAGCACAGTAGCCAGACTCGTCATTAAAATTGGCCTAAGCCTACTAACGGATGCACCAATCACAGCCTCTTGCATAGACTGCCCGGAGGCTCTCAATTGATTCGCAAACTCGACTATCAGAATACCATTCTTGGTTACCAAACCAATCAGCATAATGGTCCCAATCTGACTGAATATATTCAAAGTCTGACCAAATAACCACAAGGAGAGCAGTGCTCCTGCAATCGCCAGAGGCACCGTAATCATGATCGTAACCGGATCCCGGAAACTTTCAAATTGAGCCGCAAGAATCAAATACACCAGGACCAGTGCAAGGATAAAGGCAAAAGAAGTATTAGAAGAACTTTCTGCATAATCTCTGGAGGCGCCTGCCAACTCAGTTGAAAAGGACTCATCCAGAATTTCAGCAGCGATTTCATTCATGGCATCCACTCCGTCTCCAATAGTCTTACCGGGCGATAAACCTGCTGACACTGTAGCCGACTGGTAACGATTATAATGATATAATTGCGGAGGACTACTTTCTTCCTGAAGGGTTATAACATTATCTAAGCGAATGGGCTGTCCTTCTGTATTCTTGACATAAATGGACTGTATATCCAAAGGCTCATCCCGATTCTGACGATCAAACTGACCGATGACCTGATACTGTTTTCCGGCTTTGGTAAAATACGCAAACCTTTGACCGGAAAAGGCCAATTGAAGTGCTTGTGCAACTTCAGACACCGAGACCCCAAGTGCTTTAGCTCTGTCCCGGTCAATCGTCAGAAGTAACTCCGGTTTATTGAATTTTAAATTCACATCCACCCCCTGAAAGACCGGATGCTTTTGAGCCTTCTCCAAAAACAAAGGCAGTTTTTCTTTGAGCTTTTCAAAATTAGGTGCCTGAATAACAAATTGCACCGGCAAGCCCGCAAATCCACCAGCAGAAATGGTCTGTTGCTGAACAGCAAGAATCCTTGCTTCAGGAAAACGCCCCACATTTTTCATGAGGTATCCCGCCAATTCTTTTTGACTTCGCGTTCTTTTTTCAGGGGGGGTTAAGGTAAGACGCACAAATCCGGTATTGACCGCACCGGACCCGGTAAATCCGGGAGCCGTAACGGTAAGTAAAGCCTGCTTTTCCGGAATGGAATCCTGCACAAAACCAATTATATCATCCATAATCGCGTCGGTGTATTCAAAGGAAGCGCCCTCCGGGGCGGTTACAAACAGGCGTATCCAGCTTCTGTCTTCCAAAGGCGCAAGTTCGGATTGTATTCTGGGATAAATAAAAACCACCAAGCCAGAAACCACCACCAGTATGACCCAGGCCATATACCTAACAGCCATAAAGTCCATAAGAGACTTACGATATAAATTTTCCATGGCCTGAAAAAAAGGCTCTGACCATTGATAAAACCGACTTTTCTGATGGGGATTTTTTCGAACCATTTTAGCATTCAGCATGGGGGTCAGGGTCAGGGAAACAAATGCAGAAATTAATACGGCCCCTGCTATCACCACGCCAAATTCCCGGAACAATCTGCCCACAAATCCCTCCATAAAAATCACCGGCATAAACACTGCTGCCAGGGTAATGGAAGTGGAAATTACAGCGAAGAATATTTCTCTTGAACCTTCAATTGCGGCCGAGGTAGGATTCATCCCTTTCTCGATTTTTTTGTAAATATTTTCCGTTACCACAATTCCATCATCCACCACCAACCCGGTTGCGAGGACGATTGCAAGTAGCGTCAGCACATTGATGGAGTATCCCATGAGATACATAATAAAGAACGCGCCCAATAGCGAAACAGGAATATCCACCAAAGGTCGAAAAGCAACCAGCCAGTCTCGAAAAAAAAGGTAAATAATCAGAATTACCAGTACAATAGCAATGAGTAATGTTTCCTGTACCTCCGTTACCGAAAGCTCAATAAACCGCGTATTGTCCATGGCGATATCCAAACGAAAATCTTTTGGAATATCCTTTTTCATCTCCTCTACGCGTTTATAAAATTCTTTAGCAATATCGAGATAATTTGCCCCGGGTTGAGGCACCAACGCCAGTCCAATCATAGGAATACCTGATTCCCGAAGCAGGGTTTCATCATTTTCCGTTCCTAATCTGGCATAGCCAATGTCTTTAAGTCGAATGGGCGCATCGGCTGTACCTCCGATAATCAAATCCTCAAAGGCCTCTTCTGATTGTAAGCGGCCAACAGTTCGGATACTCAGTTCGGATTGGTCACCGGAGATTTTGCCCCCTGGTAATTCTACATTTTCTTTGTCAAGAGCCCGTTTAACATCTCCTGGCGTCAGACCAAGAGAGGAGAGCTTAACCGGATCCATCCAGAGTCGCATGGCATATTTCTTCTGCCCCCAGATTTGTATGCTGGACACCCCGGGAATGGTTTGCAATCGTTCGGCCAATACATTCTCCGCAAAATCACTGACCTCTAACTGAGATTTAGTATCACTCTGAACCGTCATCGAGAGGATGGCATCAGAATTTGCATCTGCTTTGCTTACAACAGGCAAACCATCAATGTCCTGGGGTAAAGCACGAACCGCCTGAGATACTTTATCTCTTACATCATTGGCAGCGGCTTCAAGGTCGGTTCCCAAATTAAATTCTACAGTGATGACACTAGAACCCAAATTGCTTGCAGAAGAAATAGTCCGAATGCCTTCAATGCCATTAAGCGCTTTCTCCAGAGGTTCGGTAATCTGAGACTGAACAATGTCTGCATTGGCACCAATGTAGTTCGTTCTAACTGTAATTACTGGTGGATCAATAGAAGGAAATTCCCTTACGCCCAAATAGGTAAAACCGATGATACCAAATATGACAATTATCAGGTTCATCACAATCGTCAATACGGGACGATTCACACTGAGGGTGGATAAACGACTCATTTTCGGCTTAGAAGTTGGTGAGTGTTACATCCACGGGCATGCCTGGTTTCAAGGATAGAATGCCTGAAATCAAAACCGTATCGCCTTCATGTAATCCATCCAGGATTTGAATGCGCCCCTCTTTGCGAAGTCCGGTTTGTACTCTGACTTCATTTACCTTTCCCGCCTTACGCACCAAAAGCTTTTGACCTTTAAGAACCGGAACAATCGCTATTGTAGGCACCCAAAAGGAAGGCAAAGATTCAGTCGCGTCCAACTGGACCTTAGCAAAACTTCCGGGTAACAGAGAGGGGGGACATTGCTCACAAACGCCTCTGACTTTTAAAGATCGGGTATTTTCTTCCATGCGCCCATCCGTTGCCAGAATCCTGGCCTGTCGTATCGTTGTATCCGTTTGTGTCGAGAAGTGAATACTTTTGCCGACCTGAACTTGACCGGCATATTTTTCAGGAACAGTGAAATCCAGCTTCAGTGGATAATTTTTTTGAAGGGTCAAGAGTCTTGTATTGGGACTGACCATAGCGCCGGGACTGATTTCCCTTAAGCCAATACTACCAGAATACGGTGCCAGAACAACCGTTTTGTCCAATTGGGATTTAACCAAAAGCGAATCAGCCTCCAGGCCTTCTATCTGATAAGTTACAGTCTCATATTCCTCCTTGCTCACGCCCTGAATGGTCAGGAGTTTATGAAGTCTTACTTCCTGAGCCCTTGCCTGCTTGAGCTGGGCTTTAATTTTTCTCATTTGTGCCTGCAAATCAGCATCCTGAATTTTTAAAAGAATATCCCCTTTTTGCACCACTTGACCTTCCTTAAAATAAAGATTAAGAACGCGTCCTGAAATCTCCGGATAAACATCTGTTCTCTCATCCGGCATTAAGGTTCCTGTCAATAGGATACTTTGTTGAATGGTGCTTCGGCTAGCCAATATCCCCTCTACCAATGGAACATTTTGATTTTTAGACATTCCACCACCATCGCTTTTATTTTCCTCCAAAAACCATTTTAATCCAACCAGGATTAAAACAAGCAAGACAAAAATTCCGGGAACAAGGATCTTTTTTAGCATGTAGATGAATCAGAGAACAAAGGTACTGAATTCATGCGGGGGATTCTGACTGAACAGAAGAATCCAGGTGTAAGACAACTTCTAATTTCTTATCTTTGCAGTAATGGTATTTCTGAATCCGGCATTTCTCTGGGCGGCGGGCGCCGTTTTAATACCCGTAATCATCCATTTATTTAACTTTCGAAAGCCCAAGCGCATGAATTTCAGCAGCGTGGCTTTTGTGCGGGAAGTGAATCGCTCCGTGGTGCGTCGCATGCGTTTACAACACTGGTTGTTACTGGCCATGCGTATTTTGGCCATTCTGGCTCTGGTGATGATGTTTGCCTCTCCCGTATGGGTTAGTGGTCCTAATGGAGGTGCCACTACCGGTGCAAGATCCGTTCTGATTCTCCTAGATGATTCCCCCAGTATGCAGGTCGGTGATCCTGAAGGCATATTTTTGGACCAGGCCAGCCGTATGGCCAAAACCATATTGGACCAGGGCAGCAGTCAGGATGAATATTTAATTCTGACTTTATCTGATTTGAGACCCGGCCAACCGTTTCAAAAAGCCGGGGACGCTGCAGCGAGATTGGGCAATCTTCAACCAGGGCATCATACCGTTTCCTTTTCCAGAGTATTTCAATTGATTCCCGGCCTCATGGAGAGTGCCGGAATGCCGGATAAAACCGTGTTTGTGCTGTCAGACTTTCAAAAATCTGCTCTTACCCGATCAGAAGACGTTGCTACTCTGAATAACCGATTGGATGGCTTTAGAATAACCTGTATTCCCATAGGCAAAACGAGACCCGCCAACAGTTTTGTCCGGGATATGACCCTCCTGGATCCTGTATTGGAAAAAGGCCAACCCAATGGTCTAAGTGGAATATTTTCAAACCAGAGCTCCGAAAAAATAGAAGACCTGGAGGTTAGTCTTAACCTGAATGGTAAGCAGGCAGGCTCCACCAGACTGACAGTAGCGCCAGGAGATACCGC
>CANHCC010000142.1 GCA_947459115.1 Bacteroidota bacterium
AGATTGTCTGTGTTCAGAAGCAATAGTGCCATCTATGCTCAAATCATCAATGATGATGCCGGCAAAACTTTGGTGAGTTACTCCTCCTCCAAAAAAGAAGTAAGAGATCAAAAAGTCTCCAAAACAGAAGCTTCTCTGGTAGTAGGTCGTAAAATCGCTGAATTGGCTAAGGCCGCCGGAATTACGGAGGTAGTTTTCGACCGTAATGGGTACAAATATCATGGAAGAGTAAAAGCCCTAGCTGAAGCAGCTCGGGAAGGTGGACTAATTTTCTAATCAAGATTCTAGCCTTATGATGTCAGGTAATGTAAAAAGAGTAAGATCCAGCGAAACGGAATTGACCGATCGCTTGGTTAAAATAAACCGGGTTGCTAAAGTTGTGAAGGGTGGTCGCCGCTTCAGTTTCTCTGCCATCGTTGTGGTAGGGGATGGAAATGGTGTAGTAGGTCATGGTCTCGGTAAAGCAAATGAAGTAACTTCTGCCATTTCTAAAGGGGTAGATGATGCCAAAAAGAATCTGGTTAAAGTTCCCGTTGTAAAAGGGACTGTACCCCATGAGGCTATTGGAAAATACGGTGCAGGTAAAGTATTGCTTCGCCCTGCAGCCCCTGGTACAGGTATCCTCGCGGGTGGTGCTATGCGTGCCGTTCTGGAGAGTGCCGGAATTACCGATGTATTGGGTAAATGCCTCGGTTCCTCCAACCCTCACAATGTGGTTCGTGCTACGCTGGATGCCCTCACAAAAATGAGAGATGCCCACACGGTCGCACAAGATCGTCAGATTGATATTACTAAAGTTTTCAAAGGCTAATCATGGCAAAGGTTAAAATTACACAGGCGCGCAGCATTATTAGTCGCCCCAAAGATCAAAAAGCCACCGTTCAGGCGCTTGGTTTAAGAAAAATAAATCACTCTGTGGTTGTTGAAGCCACACCCCAGATCATCGGTATGATCCGCAAGGTTAGTCATTTGGTCAGAATAGAAGAAGCTTAATATGAAATTACATAATCTTGCCCCGGCAGAGGGGTATAAAAAAGCAGGCAAAAGAATTGGGCGTGGTCAAGGTTCCGGAAGAGGCGGTACTTCTACGCGTGGTCACAAAGGTCACCAATCTCGTTCCGGTCATAGCTACCGTCCTTGGTTTGAAGGTGGTCAGATGCCCCTCCAAAGAAGGTTACCAAAGTTTGGTTTCAACAACATCTTCCGCGTTGAATATAGCGCCGTTAATCTGGATGTTCTCCAAACGCTGGTCGAAACTCATGGCGTGAGTGAAATCTCCCTCGAAACATTGAGAGAAAAGGGGATTATCTCCGGTTCTAAAACCAAAGTCAAAATCCTCGGAAGAGGGGAATTGAACAAGTCTTTGAAAGTTACTGCTCATAAATTCAGTGCCACTGCCAAGGCCGCTATCGAAGCCGCCGGTGGTTCAGCAATCGAAATCAGCGAATGAAAAACTTTATTTCCACCCTCCAGAATATCTACCGAATTGAGGAACTGAGAAATCGTATCGGTCTCACCCTCATTCTGTTATTGGTATTCCGTTTCGGATCTTATGTGGCTTTGCCAGGCGTTAATTCTGTCTGTCTTTCACAAAGCTTTAGCAGTAGCCAGGGAGAAGGTATCCTGGGGTTCCTGAATACATTTGTAGGGGGTGGGTTCTCCCGTGGGACTATTTTCGCCCTTGGGATTATGCCTTATATTTCTGCCTCCATCATCATTCAACTTTTGGGTGCAGCAATACCCTCCATTCAAAAACTTCAAAAGGAAGGGGAAAGCGGGCAAAAGAAAATTAATCAATACACCAGATATGCAACGGTGCTTATCACCATTGGTCAATCTACTGCATTTGTTACCAATTTAATTGGGATGTATCCAACCTGTATTAACTCTCAGATTCCCCTGTTTTGGATATCGGCGGTGTTAATTTTGACCGGCGGGACGCTTTTCCTTGTCTGGTTGGGTGAAAGAATTACGGATAATGGGCTAGGTAATGGTATTTCCCTGATTATTATGATTGGGATTATTTCAGAATTGCCAGGTTCTCTTATCAATGAGGCCCGTTCAACCTCCTCCATTCTCTTCTTCTTTATCGAAATTATAGCAATGGCAGTGGTGATGATGGCGGTAATTGCCTTAACTCAGGCAACCCGTAAAATACCAGTCAACTACGCGCGTCGCATGGTGGGCAATAAAATGATGGGAGGTATGACTAATACTGCTCGTCAGTACATCCCCTTGAAAGTGAATGCTTCTGGTGTAATGCCTATCATTTTTGCTCAGGCAATCATGTTTATTCCAGCTACCGTGTTTCAGTTTTTTCCGGAATCTTCTCTTTCCGCAACGGCTGGTACTTGGTTTACGGATTTCACCGGTGTGTTTTACAACCTAACCTTTGCTCTCCTCATTATTGTATTTACTTATTTCTATACTGCAATCGCGGTGAATCCAAATGATATCGCTGATCAGTTAAAAAGAAATGGAGGATTTATTCCCGGGGTGAAGCCAGGGAAAAAGACCTCAGAATTTATTGATACCATTCTTTCCCGTATTACACTTCCAGGCTCCATATTCCTTGCAATGGTGGCGATTATGCCGGCTATCGCAACGGTATTGGGTGTATCCAGTAGCTTCTCTCAATTCTTCGGCGGCACTAGTTTGCTGATTATGATTGGGGTTGTATTGGATACTTTACAACAAGTGGAAAGTTATCTTCTTATGCGCCATTACGATGGTCTTATGAAGACAGGAAGAATTAAAGGGAGACAATCCCAGGTAGGAGTAATGGCCTGATGAGTATTTCTCTTAAATCAGAGGAAGAAATACAAAGAATCAGGGAAAGTTCTTTGCTTGTAAGCAAAACCCTGGGTATAGTTTCGAAAGAAATTAATCCGGGAGTCAGTACCTTAAGTCTCGACAGACTAGCCGAAACCTTTATTCGGGATAATGGAGGCATACCAGCCTTTAAAAATTATCCAGGACATGGTGGGGCCCCAAACTTTCCTTTCACCTTGTGTATTTCGGTGAATGAAGAGGTGGTGCATGGGATGCCGGGTGAGTCTAAGGTACTGAAAGAAGGGGATATCGTTTCGGTGGATTGTGGTGTTTTGATGAATGGGTATTTTGGTGACAGTGCTTACACCTTTGGGGTAGGGCAGATCAAACCGGAATATCAAGCATTAATGGATGCCACGCTCGAAAGTCTCAACAGAGGCGTCGAAAAAGCAATTGCCGGAAATCGAATGGGTGATATAGGTAATGCCATCCAATCTTTCGTAGAAGCTAAAGGTTACAGTGTTGTTCGAGAAATGGTCGGACATGGACTGGGAGCAGAGCTTCACGAACCCCCTGAAGTGCCTAATTATGGGAAAAAAGGTAACGGCGTTCTTTTAAAAGAAGGAATGGTACTTGCCATTGAACCTATGATTAATTTCGGTGAGCGGCATATTCGCTTGTCCAAAGACAAGTGGACCATTTATGCTGCTGATCGTTTACCCTCTGCGCACTACGAACATACGCTAGTAGTGAGAAAAGGTAAAGCTGAAGTATTGTCGTCTTTTGAATATATTGAAGTAAAAAAGTAAGAAATTCTATGTCAAAACAAGCCTCCATAAAATTGGATGGGACCATTTTGGAAGCCCTGCCAAACGCCACCTTTAAAGTGGTGTTGGAGAATGGACATGAAATTCTTGCGCACATCTCAGGAAAAATGAGAATGCACTACATCAAAATTCTACCAGGCGACCGTGTAAGTTTAGAAATGTCACCGTATGATCTGAGTAAAGGTCGGATCATTTATCGTTACAAATAATCATGAAAGTAAGAGCATCCATCAAAAAACGCAGTGCAGATTGCAAAATCATCCGGAGAAAGGGACGGGTGTATGTCATCAATAAGAAGAATCCCAAGTTCAAACAAAGACAAGGTTAATTAGTAAATATGGCACGAATTGCTGGTATAGACCTGCCGAGGCATAAACGGGGAGAAATCGGACTAACCTATATTTTTGGTATTGGTCGTTCGAGATCTATAGAGATCCTAAGCGAATTGGGAATTGATCCCAATAAGAAAGTTCAGGATTGGTCAGACGATGAAGCTGGTTCCATCCGTAAATACATTACGGACAACATTAAAGTGGAAGGTGCATTGCGTTCTGAAGTTCAGTTGAACATAAAGCGCCTTATGGATATCGGTTGCTACCGTGGCTTAAGACACCGTAAAGGTCTCCCCTTGAGAGGTCAGCGTACCCGTACCAATGCCCGTACCCGTAAGGGTAAGAAGAAAACGGTAGCAGGGAAAAAGAAAGTAACTAAATAATAATTAAAGCTGATTTATAATGGCTAAAGTTGTCAAAGCAAAAAAGAAAGTTAAAGTAGATGCCGTTGGACAAGTCCATGTGTCTACCACTTTCAATAACATCATCATCGCTATTACCGATGTAAGTGGCAATGTGATTAACTGGTCTTCTGCCGGTAAAATGGGCTTTAAAGGCTCTAAGAAAAACACCCCTTATGCAGCTCAGGTGGCAGCAACAGAAGTTGCAAAAGAAGCCTTCGACCTGGGACTTCGTAAAGCAGAAGTGATCGTCAAAGGTACCGGTGCCGGCCGTGAGTCTGCCATTCGTGCCGTAAATGCAGCAGGTATTGAAGTGACCCTTATCAAAGATATCACTCCAATTCCACACAATGGTTGTCGCCCGCCTAAGAAGCGTAGAGTTTAATTTTTAAGACCTTATTTCAATCAAATAAATGGCAAGATACAGAGGCCCCAAATCCAAAATCGCAAGGAAGTTCAAAGAGCCCATCCTTGGCCCTTCCAAAGCATTGGAACGCAAGAATTACCCTCCCGGAATTCATGGCAAAAACCGCAGAAGTAAGCAATCTGAATATGCTGTTCAGCTAGCGGAAAAACAAAAAGCTAAATATACCTACGGATTGCTCGAAAAGCAATTTTCCAATATCTTCAAAAAAGCTTCCCGCAAAGCCGGTAAAACCGGGGAAGTTATGTTGCAGATGCTTGAAACTCGCCTGGATAATGTCGTGTATCGCCTCGGCTTTACTCGTACCCGCCGTCAGGCTAGACAATTGGTAACGCATTGTCATGTGCTCGTTAATGGGGGCTCAGTAAATATTCCGTCCTATACCCTCCGTCCCGGAGATATGGTCGAAATTCGCGAAAAAAGCAAATCGCTTGAAGTGGTAAACGATTCCCTTTCACGCAATATGAAAACCCTTCCTTGGCTTGAACTCGATAAGGCTCATTACAAAGGAAGAGTAATCAACCTCCCTATTCGTGAGGATATACCCGAAAATATCCGGGAACAACTTATCGTTGAATTGTATTCTAAGTAATCCTTTTCCCCTTATCAGAGTATCACCTATGGCTATATTACAATTTCAAATGCCGGAAAAAGTTGTCATGGAGAAAGACAACGACTTCTATGGCAAGTTCCTCTTCAGACCCCTCGAAAAAGGGTATGGTATAACAATTGGAAACGCACTTCGCCGTATCCTGCTCTCTTCTTTGGAAGGGTATGCCATTACTTCCATTAAAATCCCTACTGTTGAGCATGAATTCTCCACGGTAAAAGGCGTCGTTGAAGATGTCTCTGAAATTATCCTCAATCTCAAAGGAGTACGGCTAAAGAAAATTCTCGATGGGGAAGATAAAATATTCGTTTCCATTAAAGGGAAAGAAACTTTCACAGCCGGAGATATTGCTGCGCATACAAATGCTTATCAAATCACCAACCCGGATCATATCATTTGTCATTTGAACAAGAGCGTTCAATTTGACATTGAATTGACCATTGAAAAAGGCAGAGGTTATGTAGTGGCTGAGGACAATAAGAATCCGGATGCACTCGTCGGTGTAATCGCCATCGATTCCATCTTTACCCCAATCAAGAATGTAAAATATTCTGTCGAAAATACCCGCGTAGGTCAAAAGACAGATTATGAAGAATTGATGATTGAGGTTTCTACGGATGGCACTATTGATCCTGAAGATGCATTGAAAGATGCCGCTAATATTCTGATTCGTCACTTTATGCTATTCTCTGATAACAGCATTCAGTTGAAAACAGAAGAACCGGTTCAACGCAAGGAAGTAGATGAAAATTACCTCCATGTGAGAAAATTATTGAAGACCAATTTGACAGACCTGGATTTGTCTGTCAGGGCGTTCAATTGCCTCAAAGCCGCAGACATTCGTACATTAGGTGATTTAGTAAGTTACAATATTGCCGATATGTTGAAGTTTAGAAATTTCGGTAAAAAATCTCTGACAGAACTTGAAGAACTCGTTGCCGAAAAAGGCCTGACCTTCGGGATGGATGTTGGAAAATACAGATTAGAAGAAGACTAAGAGTAATCATGAGACACGGAAAAACAGTAAATCACCTGGGGCGTACGGCCTCTCACCGTAAGGCCCTTATGTCCAATATGGCAGCTTCTCTTATCCTGCATAAGAGAATTACTACCACCCTGGCCAAAGCTAAAGCCTTGCGTAAATTCGTTGAGCCATTGCTCACGAAATCGAAAAGCGATACCATGCATTCCCGCAGAACCGTCTTCTCTTATCTTCAAAATAAAGAAGCCGTAAAAGAGTTGTTCTCTACCGTTTCCGGTAAGATATCTGACAGGAACGGAGGTTACACCAGAATTATGAAGCTCGGTTTCCGTATGGGAGATAGCGCAGAAATCGCAATGATTGAATTAGTCGATTTCAACGAATTTATTCAGACGACAACCAAGAAGAAAACCACGCGTCGCCGTAAGCCAGCTGCCCCTAAAAAGGCGGAAGCTGCTCCGGCTGCTGAAGCGACCTCAGAAGCCCCTGCAGCTGAATCTTCAGATGCAGAAGCCTCCGCAGAATAAAAAGCGTAAGGTTATTCTAGAAATGCTAAAAAGGCTGATGACTCATCAGCCTTTTTTTTTGCTCTTTTCCCCTCGAGCCGTCGCTCCCCCCGAGCCGTCGCTCCCCTCGAGCCGTCGCTCCCCCCGAGCCGTCGCTCCCCTCGAGCCGTCGCT
>CANHCC010000143.1 GCA_947459115.1 Bacteroidota bacterium
ACCGGGATTGGTTCGGGCTAATAAACGAAAGGTGTTGAGCCCGCTTTTCAAGGGGTCAATCCTATGGTCTTCATGCATTAGGGCGCCATCCGCGCGTTTGTTCCAATTGAGTTCCGGAATACAGGAGGCACCCTCCATTCCTACTTGAGAGAGTAGAAGCTGGATTTTTTCTTGGAAGGCTTTGAGGCTTTTTTGACGCTTTTTATCCAGAAGAATTCCGGTTTTTAACACCTGTGCTTTCAGATTTTCCAAGCTTTCTTCCAGCTTTCGGATTTCCGCCTCGCGGCTATCGCCTGCCATCACTTTATGACCAAGGTCTTCCCTAATCAAAAGCAGTGCTTCGGCGGTTTGTACCTGAAATTTAAGTTTGAGCCTTTGATACAAGTTTTGTCTCTCCTGCATGTTACTCAAAGAAGCAGGGTCGGCATCGGTGTTTTCCTCCAAAGCCTGGAGGGATAATCCTGATTCCCGAATGATATCTAAGGCTTGCATCAAGCGCGCGTTTTCTTCAGCGATCTCAGGATCGAGAGTTTCAAATTTGGCGAGTTGCTTGTGTATGGAGGCGAGACGATTGTAAATCGATCCGTCCTGTTCGTATAGTTCGATAAAGGCATTGGACAAAGTCTCCCGAATTTGTTCAGCAGATTCCAGTTTTTTGAGGTCTTGATCCAATTGGAGGTCCTCTCCGGGTTGAAGAGAAGCATTATCCAGTTCTTCGAATTGAAATCGTATGAATTCCTGATTTCGACTCCATTCTGCTTGCTCCTGTTTCAGACGAAGGAGATAATCCTGGGCTTCGGTCCAGTTTGCCCAGGCTTGCTCATATTTTTTTCGTTCCTCTCTGGCCTCTGCAAAATCATCAAATAACTGCAACTGAGCCTGAGGTTCATTGAGAATGCGCGTATCCTGTTGGCCATGAATTTCGGCCAGTTGCTGTCCGGCTTCCTTTAACTGGGCAAGGGTTACGACTGTGTCGTTTATTAAGGCCCTTGATTTTCCGGAGGGCGTGATTTCCCGTCGAAGTCTCAGGGCTTCTCCGGACTCAAGCCAGATATCACAGGCCTCCAGTAGAGTTGAAAGGCCGGAAGGAATGGGGCTGAACCACCCTTCTACCCGGCATAAGACTTGTTTGTCCAACAAGACCGAGGTGTCGGCTCGGTCGCCCAGAAGTAAGCCAATGGCGCCAATTAAAATAGATTTTCCTGCGCCCGTTTCTCCGGTGATGATGTTCAATCCTGACCCAAACTCTGTGTCGAGCTGGCGAATGAGGGCATAATTGTCAATTTTTAATCGGGTGAGCATAGTCAATAGGGTGTAGGCAGGTTGTATTCTACTTCCTGGATGTCCTGCCAGTTAAGGGATTGTTGCCGGTTGTTTGCGTTATACCAGACAACATTGGGCTCTGTTATAACAAGGGCTTGAAGGTTGGCTTCTGCCAATTTTCCGATGAGGGTTTTGCCATTGTGTAATACGACCTGAATTTCAGTCCCCACTTTGATGGTGAAGGATTTATCAGGCAAATCCTGTTGTCGGAGTCTTACCGTTCTGCTGCCCATTATTTTTCATTCACACGGTTGTAGAAATTCAGATTCGAGGGGTCAACGACGGACATAATGGTCAGCATTTGTTTTTTCTGATCATCAGGCCCCTTTTTAAAAATCTCCACCAGCTCTGTTTTTTTGGTATCACAAAATACTCGGATGATGTAGGCCTGGGGATTTTGTCTGTGTAGTTTTTGCAAGGTTTCTAATGCGTTGAGAATACCCTTTCTGCCTGCTTCCAAATCTTCCGCCATTTTATCCAGGCCTTTTCGGTGATAGTCGTACAGGACGGTTCGAATTTCTTTGAAGGTATTATTTTGCATGTTCTCCAATAGCCAGTAGCGGGTTCTGTTCCCATCTGCATAATTCCATCCTTTTTCTCTTTCAGCCCCCGCAATATTTAGAATGTTCTGAGCCTTACGAAAGTGGGGGTCTCCACCGGCAGCGCCAAAAGTATCGTAATCAAATCCCAGAATCATAAACATATAAAAGTTTACTAAAGAAGTAAGGTTGGATATGTAGCTGTTTTCGGAATAATCCAGGGCCTGCTGAGTGATGTATTTAAAATTTCCATCCCGATCTGTGAAATTTAATACCATACTTTCATAGGTAGAATTAAAAACGGGCCGAAAGCATTGGACCTGAAGGGAGCCTTCAAATTGATCCGGCGTAGGTCTTTTTTCAACGATGAAGGTTAGGGTGCCGGTGATTTTTTCTTCGGGCAGGAAATCGTCATTCGTCCACCTTCGGTCGTTAATGTAGCGCGTCAAATCCTGCTCCAGTTGTCGTAAAGGGGCCTGATCTCCCGGAAAGCCCGGTGCCGCCTGAACCGCAACGCGTATGTTTAATTCTTGACACCAGCTTTCAGGCATCAGCAGCAGCATTAGGCAGATGGTAAAGAGAAGATGGCGTGTTTTCATTTCAGACCCTCCGAATGTTTGAGAATGGCAATTGCAGTGTCTTGCTTGGACATTAACGGGAGTTCGGTTTTTTTATTCTCTTTAAAAAATAAGGATACCTGATTGGTGTCCACTCCAAATCCGGCTCCCGGAGAGCGAAGGGAATTCATTACCACCATATCGAGGTTCTTGGCTTCTAGTTTTTGGCGTGCGAATTCCTCTTCTTTAAAAGTTTCAAGGGCAAAGCCTACCAAAATTTGATGGGGTAATTTTTGTTGTCCTAAAGTTTTCAGAATGTCCGTGGTGCGTGTCAGCGGGAGGGAAAAGGCGTTTTCCTGTTTTTTGATTTTTTCAGATGCCGGATTGGCAGGCGTATAGTCCGCAACGGCGGCGGACATAAAGGTGATATCTGCTTTGGGGAAATGTTGAAGGCAGGCTTCTAGCATTTCGGCTGCAGAGGTTACAGAAATAGTATTGACCCCGGTTGGGGGAGGCAATGCCACCGGTCCTGAGATAAGTGTTACCCGGGCGCCCATTCTGTTGGCTTCACGGGCCAGGGCATAGCCCATTTTGCCGGAGGAATAATTGCTGATAAATCGAACAGGATCTATGTTTTCACGGGTAGGGCCGGCCGTAATCAGAACAGATTTGCCAGACCAAAAATCCGAAACCCCCAGGAGTTTGACAATTTCCTGGAATAAGATTTCGGGTTCCGGCAGACGACCCTCTCCGGATAGTCCGGAGGCAAGGGGGCCGGACTCAGCATCCAGAATTTTAATTCCCCTGCTACGAAGTACTCTGATGTTTTCCATTACGGCAGGGTGGCGATACATTTCAACATCCATGGCCGGGGCCAGGGCTATGGGGCATCTGGCCGACAACATAACCGCATCAAGGGCATTCTCAGCCCTGCCGGATGCCTGTCTGCCAAGGGTATCTGCTGTGCAAGGGGCCACAAAAAAAATCTCCGCCCATTCAGCCAGGTGAATGTGCGGAGAAGTAAGGTTCATGTCTTCCTGGTCTTCCCATAAGTTGGAGAAGACCGGGAAGCCGGTTAAAGTTCGGAAGGTAAGCGGGCCAATAAATTTTTCGGCTGATGGTGTCATAACCACCCTGACCTCTGCGCCGGCTTTGACCAACAAGCGCACAAGCCAGGCTGTTTTATAGGCGGCGATACTGCCACAAACTCCAATCAAAATCCGCCGGCCGAGCAGCATACATTACTTACTTTCCTGATGCGGATCGCGGAAATAAATTTTATTTGCCAAAAATGCATCTATGCTTTGTTGAGCAGGCTTCATTTGGCGCTCATAATACTTGGAGATTTCAATTTGCTCACGGTTTTCAGTGATTTCTTCAAGATTGTCGCTGGCTGGCGCAAAGGTTGATAAACGACCTGCCAGTTCTTCTTTTACCTGAACTGAAATTTGCTGAGCTCTTTTGCCCATAATGGCAAGGGACTTGTACACATTCTTCGTTTCGTGAATCATGTCCGCTTGATTGATTGGCTGTATTCCTGTATTTTCCATATTCAAAAAGAAATTTATTCTGACTTGGTTATCCCGTTAGATGCTTCCAACCGGGTAATCGCTTTATTGACTTTTACATAATATTCCTCCGCTTCCTGGATAAAAGAACTGGAGGGGTATTTATCCACAAATTTACGGTAATAAGAGATAGCTTCGAGATATCTCTTCTTTTGTTTTTCAAAAACACTTTCCTCAGCGTATAAAACAGAGGCGATAAATTGTTTGAAGGAAGCCTCCTCCTTCTGCCGGGAGTCCGGATATTCTTCCAACATATGTCGGAAAGACTCTATCGCTGATTTGTGATAGCCTATTTTGAGGTATAGACTGGCCTGCTCAAATGATTTTTTCGCAAGTTTTTCTCTCAATTCTGACATCAGAAGATTACAAGAATCTACTCTGGAACTTCCGGGGTTGGCTTTTAGATAGAACTGTAAATTTTCAATGGCCTTTTTGGTGGAGGTTTGGTCGAGGTACCAGGGGTCAGAATCTTTGTAGAAACAAAACCCATACATGTACTGACTTTGTTCTGCCTTTTTGCTGTTGGGAAATTGATTGGCAAAATCATTAAAATAGAATGCTGCGGTAAGGTAGTCTTTCAGGTAATACTTACACCAAGCATAATAATACAGCACATCTTCCGCTTTGCCGGTGCCTTTGTAGATGCTCAAAAGCTCTTCGAAAACGAAAACCGCTTTCTCGTAGTCTTTCTTTTCAAACAACAGGCGGGCCGCTTTTTCCCGGTCTTCAATATTTTTACTGCGATATAGTTTACCCGTTTCGCTACAGGACAATAAGAGGCCTGAAAGAAAAATCGCCAACCACAAACAGGATAAAAACCTAAAACGCATAAGCCTGTAAAATTAAGTAAAAATCTTCGGAATCATTTTAAACGGAAAATCCTCCAAAACATATTGTATAATTATCATAATTTTACCCTAACTTTGTTTTATCGCTTCTCCATAAGAAGGATAAAATTAACAGGTAACACATTAATCAAGAGCACTTTGGACATTTTTGACAAAATTGACCGGAGCATGGGAGAGCTGGGAAAATATGCCAGCCAGGGCCATGGATATTTTACTTTCCCGAAATTAGAGGGAGAGATTCAGCCACGGATGCAATTTCGTGGTAAGGAAGTATTGTGTTGGTCCCTGAATAATTATCTGGGTCTGGCCAATCATCCGGAAGTACGGCAGGTGGATGCAGAGGCTGCAGCAACCTGGGGGTTAGGATACCCAATGGGCTCCAGAATGCTCACCGGAAACAGTAATCTTCATGAAAAATTTGAGGATGAGGTTTCTGAATTTATGGGTAAGGAAGACTCCTATTTGCTCAATTTCGGATACCAGGGCATGTTGTCCATCATTCAGAGCCTAACGGATCGGAGAGATGTTATCGTCTATGATCAATTGGCTCATGCCTGTATTATTGATGGGATGATGTTGAGTCTGTCCAAGCGTTTTGTCTATGCACATAACGACATGGCTCAGCTGGAAGATCGTTTACAGAAAGCTTCCAAAATCACGGCTCAGACCGGGGGCGGTATTCTGGTAATTACCGAAGGTGTATTTGGGATGAAAGGAGATTTGGGTCGCCTGGATGAAATTGTAAAACTTAAAGAAAAATATTCCTTCAGATTGTTTGTAGATGATGCCCATGGATTTGGGGTCATGGGTGCGAATGGTCGCGGAACCCCGGAGCATTTTGGGGTAATGGATCAGGTGGATGTGGTTTTTAATACATTCGCAAAATCCATGGCTTTGATTGGCGCATTTGTTTCCGGAGATTCAAAAGTCATCAATTTCCTGAGGTATAACATGCGTAGTCAGATTTACGCGAAAAGTATGCCTATGCCATTAGTGGTAGGTGCTTTGAAGCGTTTAGAATTGTTGCGCTCTCAGCCTGCCTTAAGAGAAAATCTCTGGAAAATTGTCAATGCCATTCAGTCTGGTCTGCGTAGTAGAGGATTCGATATTGGGATCACTCAGTCTCCGGTAACACCCGTTTACTTGAAGGGTGGTACAGAAGAAGCCGCCAAACTCATTATGGACTTGAGAGAAAACCATCGGATATTCGTATCTGTGGTAACTTATCCTGTGGTAGAAAGAGGAGAATTGATGCTGAGAATTATTCCGACAGCAGTACATTCTTTAGAAGATGTCGAGGTGACGCTGAATGCCTTTGAGGCCATTCGGGACAATATGCAAAAGGGGCTGTATTCAGGTAAAGTTGCTTCAGGTTCCTGATGAAATTTGCTTGAATATTTGGTTGAATTGAAAAAATCGTTTAACTTGCTTCTTTATAACGAGTACATTCTCAACCACTTTAACAATTAAACCTAAAAGAATTTCACTATGGCACAAAATTCATTCGAACAAATCCGTCAGCATGTCATGTCTTTAGAAGACGATTTCAGCAAGTTCTATGACAAAGGCAACAAAGCTGCAGGTACCCGAATCCGTAAGGGTATGCAAGAATTAAAAGAACTTGCACAAAAAATCCGTTTGGAAGTTCAGGGTATGAAGAATACCGAAGACTAAGTCTTATTATTAAATGAATCAGGAAAGCCCTCGAAAGAGGGCTTTTTGTTTTTGAGGTTGGTTCCCAACCGACGCCTAGCAGTAGGCCCCTAAATCTATTCCCAAACTTTCTGCTGTCTCCAGAATCAACTCCTGACGCTTACGGCCCTTCAAGTCCCTGATGCGATTTTTTCCCCGAATAATATCATTACTGACCCCTTCCCCAAGAAGAAATTTTCCGGTGTGCTCCCCAAACATTCGCATCAATTCCTGTTGTACCGGACGCAAGTATTTTTCCTTTAAGGCAAGTATTTCGGCTTTGTTGAATAACATCGATTCGCCCATTTCATCCTCCTCTCGTTTTGCCCTGCTTTTGATTTTTAGGATATTTTTTTCTTTAGCCTGTCTCAATGCCTGTTGATATTCCTTCTGAATCATTCTTTGGAATTTTTCATTTTTAATCGCGGAATACATATCCTTTTGATTCACCCAGTCATTCAAATCTATCTCACCGGAAACAATCATCC
>CANHCC010000144.1 GCA_947459115.1 Bacteroidota bacterium
GGCTTGCACCAAGCGGGGGCTTGCACCAAGCGGAGGCTTGCACCAAGCGGAGGCTTGCACCAAGCGGAGGCTTGCACCAAGCGGGGGCTTGCACCAAGCGGGGGCTTGCACCAAGCGAGGGCTTGCACCAAGCGGGGGCTTGCACCAAGCGGAGGTAAAATCCGGCTTCTATTTGTAAATTTACATTCCTATCTGACTGAAAAAGATTAATTCCCCACCTCTATCGTGGCAAAAACAACCTTAAAATCCTCGAAGCCAGCTTCACCAAAACCCATCCAATGGGATGCATACCTCTGGCTGGGAATCCCTTTCCTGGCTTCTATACTCGTCTATATCGGTGCCCTAAGCAATGACTTTGTAGAATGGGACGATAACCGATATGTGTATGATAACCCCGAGTTGGGCAAATGGAACCTAAACGCCTGGAAATATCTCCTCGGCAAATATGTCATGGGCAACTGGCACCCCCTCACCATGATGAGCCTCTCTCTGGACAAAACCCTATTTGGCTTAGATCCTTCCGGCTTTCATGCCACCAATTTATTCTTTCATGGAATCAACAGTGCCCTGGTAGCTTTGCTGGCATTCAAACTCCTGAATCAAAAAAACCTTGCCATTCTGGCTGGGCTCCTGTTTGCCGTTCATCCCCTACATACCGAATCTGTGGCCTGGGTATCAGAACGCAAGGATGTTCTTTATACGCTTGGCACCCTGGCCGCTTTATCTTATTGGCATAGCTGGCTGAAGTCTGAAAAACAAAACCATCTGGGATTCGCTTTCTTATTTTTTGCCCTTGCTTGCCTTGCTAAAGCTCAGGCGGTCGTGATGCCCATACTTGCCCTTCTCATTACCGCATGGGAAAAACCTGATTTTCCTAAGGACAAAAAACATCTGCTTTCTTTGGCACCTTTCTTCCTGATGGCGCTTGTTATTGGCATTGTCGCTATCGATGCACAGAGAGACGGAGGGAATGTCAGAGTATTCAGAGACTACACCTGGCTGGAACAATTCCTAATTGCCATCTATGGCTTATTTCTTTATCTCTACAAAACGCTTGTCCCGATTCAACAGTCTGCCTACTATCCTTACCCGGTCAAAACGGAAGGTCTGCTGGAATGGTCGTATTATGTTGCACCCGTTGTATTAGCAGGAATCATTTGGTTAACCCTGAAATTTTACCGAAATCAAAAAATCGTCTGGTTTGGTGCCGGTTTTTTCCTGATTGCCATTTTACCCGTATTACAAATCTTACCTGTTGGAGAAACTATGATATCCGAGCGGTATTATTATTTACCCTCTGCCGGTTTATTTATCCTAATGGCCTGGGCCTTGATAAAACTCCCCATTCCCCAACAAGCACAATCCGCTATATCAGCGCTCCTAATTCTGGGATTCGGTTTCTTATGCTACAATCGCGTCGGTATTTGGAACAATACCTATTCTCTGTTTCTGGATGTCATGCACAAACATGAAAATGTCCCGGTGGCTTACAACAACATCGCAAATCAATTTTCAAAAGACAAGAAGTATGCACTTGCCATTCCATTATATCACAAAGCCTTAAGTATCCGACCAACCTATGCCATTGGCTGGCACAACCTAGGCAACAATTACACACATTTGAATCAATACACAAAAGCGCTCTATGCCTTTGAAGAATACTTAAAAATCCGACCGGATGATGAAGTCGTTTTTAAGAAAATCGGAACTGTTTACAGCAAAATGGGCGGGGAAGCAGCTGCCGCCAATCGCATTCCGGAAGCTGAAGCCTATCTGTTAAAAGCCATAGAACATGACCCTGACCTGCACGAATGTTATGTAAACCTGGGCAATATCGCCGCGATGAAACAAGACTTTGCTACTGCCGAAAGTCGCTACAACACAGCGCTTCAAATCAATCCTGAAAATTCCGGCACCTGGTTTAATCTTGGATTAATGCGCTTGCAATCCGGAAATCAGGGAGCAGGCCTTGAAGCCATTCGCAAAGCTGCCTCTTTGGGTAATCAACAAGCCGGACAATGGCTATCTCAATTCTCGCCACAACCTTAATTTGTTATGAAGAAATCCGCTGTTGTGTCTCCTAAATCTACTCTGACGCCTCTATGGATGACCCTGCTTGGCGCAATTTTGCTCATAATCCTCACCTGGGTGGTTTATAGTCCCGCGCTTGAAAATTCCTTTACCAATTATGATGAGAGAGCTTATGTCAACGAAAACCCCGGACTGAAAGAATTAAGCACCGCCTCGGTATCAAAAGAATTTAAATCCTTTTATATGGGGAATTACCATCCCCTGACAATGCTCAGTTATGCTCTGGATTATCAGGTGCACAAACTTGACCCTAAGGGCTATATTTTAACCAATATACTCCTCCATATTTTGGCCTCGCTCTTTGTATTTATTTTTATTTACCAAATCACAAGGCAGGTTTGGTCGGCTCTGGCAGGAAGTCTTTTATTTGCATTACATCCCTTACATGTTGAATCCGTTGCCTGGATTGCAGAGAGAAAAGATGTATTGTACACCGCCTTTCTGTCCATGGCATTGGTAACTGCCTGGACCTGGATATCTCAAAAATCGAAGACGGCCTGGGTGCTTACCCTTCTGTTTTTTCTGCTGGCCTGTTTATCAAAAGGAATGGCTGTAGTCTTTAGCCCTGTATTATTACTCCTGATGATAACCCATAAAATCCTTCAAACCAAACAATTGGATTTAACAAAACAATGGAAAGAATTCTTGCGTCCGGAGTTAATCCCATTTTTTATGCTGAGTCTGATTTTTGGATATGTTGCCATTATCGCCCAATCGGAGGCGGAAGCCATCAGGACAGACACCGCCGGATTACCTTTTTACGCCAAAATTTTATATCCTGCTTATGGGGCATGGTTTTATCTACAGAAATTTTTATTGCCAATTCCCTTATCCGCTCATTACGATTACCCAACCCTAAAAAATCCAATATTGTGGATAGCACCAGTATTAATAGGGGGAATTATTTTCGGGTTATGGAAATTCAAACAGAGAATTCCTGAATGGACGCTGGCGTTTGGTTTTTATTTAGTGTCCATCAGTATTGTGTTACAAATACTGCCCGTTGGGAAAGCTATTGCTGCAGATCGTTATTTTTATTTTGCTTCCATTGGATTTTCCGTTGCATTGGCCTGGACCTTAAACAAATTGAATAAACCCATCCTCACCGGTTTGATGTGTATCGCACTAATGGGAATAGGATTAGGTCTTACTCAACCCAGAATCAAGGTCTGGAAAAACTCCTTGTCATTGTGGGAAGATACCTATAAAGAGAACCCTCGCGTGCCATTTGTATTGTTTAATCTGGGGGTTTCCCTGGAAAAATCCGGTAAGGAAAGTGATCAGCGTGCCATGGATCTATACCGCCAGGCCATTCAAATAGATCCAACCTATTTCGAACCCTACAACAATCTGGGCATATTATTAAATACCTATGGGAAACCCGGGGATGCCCTTCCCCTATATTACAAGGCTTTAGAATTAAAGCCGGGCCACAGTGATTCCTATAATAATTTAGCAACTGCCTTACAGGCCCTTGGAAAGTATGAAGAGGCACTAGATATCTTTAGATCCTCCCTTAAGTCTGACCCCAGAAATCCCTCCCCTCACAACAATCTGGGAACCTTGCTCAACGAATTAAAGCGCTACAATGAAGCCGCCTATCATTATAATCAGGCATTGACATTAAACCCTAAAGAACCGCGCATTTGGTATAACCTTGGAAACCTCTACTACCAAATTCAAAAACCGGACTCAGCAGAATACTGCTATCTAAAGGCTTTGGAAATTAAACCTAATTATCCGGATGCCATGGGCAATATGGGGGTATTATTCTTTTCCAAACAAGATTATAAAACAGCATTGTCCTGGTATGAAAAAGCACTTATTATCGATCCAAATTTTCGAGATGCCTATTTTAATATGGGCGTTACCTGGTATTATTTGAACGATAGGAAAAAATCCAGAGAGAATTTTGGAAAAGCAGCAGCACTAGGCCATGCCGGGGCACAACAATGGATTCAAAATAATCCTTAGCGCATGTGGAATAAAATGGGATTAGCGTCGCGCGTATTTTCTCAGCTTTTCAGCCGAGAAATACCTGTTCCTTCTGATAATAATTCCAATCGTGATGCCGAAACGACATCCTCTATATCAGACACGCGCCTGGTTCTGTTTCTCAGAAAAAGAGGACCATCCCTCGTATTATTGCTATGCATTGTCTTTCTTGTAAATGCAGTGAGTTTATGGCATGAATTTGCCGGCAGAGAAGATGAATTTCTGGTATTAGACAATGAACGAATTCGCAGTTTGTCCTTGGCCGGTTTATTCAAATTATTTACTTCGGCCTACCACGGAAGTTTTCATCCCCTGGTAGATTTAAGTCTGGCCCTGGATTTTAGGTTGGGTGGATTTAATCCATTTATTTACCATTTACAAAATATCGCGTGGCATCTGGTCAATGTTTGGCTGGTCTATCGTATATTCAGGAGAATCGGAAATAATCGGACAAAAGGCTGGATGGTTGCATTTTTCTTTGGCATACATCCGATGCATGCCGAGAGTGTCGCGTGGATAAGTGGCAGAAAAGATGTCTTGTATGCAGCCGGATTTTTATTTTCCATATTGTGTTATTATCGTTTTACCCTTACCAATAATAAATATTTATATCGTTTAAGCCTTGTCGGATTTGTATGGGCCTGCTTATGTAAACCCATGGCCATGAGTTTACCTTTACTTCTGCCCCTATTAGATTATGTAGGAAATCGAAAGGTAAGTCTTCGAGGTAGTATTTCGGAAAAATTCCCCTTCTTCTTTATAGGTCTTGTACTTGCCTGGTTTACTTTTTTAGCCCAACTAGAGGGAGGAAGAATTGGCAGTTTACACAATTGGCAGGAAGTATTATTTCTCTGTCGATCCCTGGTATTTTATATCGGCAGAACCCTCGTACCTCTACAACTTTCAGCATTTTATCCTTTTCCTGAAATACCGGAATTAAGAGATTATGTTGCCGTAATGATTGTACTTGGAATAATCTTAACCTTTACAAAATGGATTCCATTCAGTCGGGTAACCAAAACCGGCTGGCTGTTCTTTTTGATTTGTATATTACCCGTATTACAATTATTCCCGGCAGGCCAGGCCCTGATGGCAGATCGCAATCATTACATTGCAGGCTTGGGTTTAATTTACATCATTGTAGAATTTTTATGGATTGCCTGGTATAGATATCCTGCCTTGCGAAATATTTTACCTTTGGTCGCACTCGCCCTTGCCACAATATTTTCCGGATTACAAATCCGTAGATCCTTCGTCTATAAAAATCATGACAATTACTATGGCGATATACTGGGGTATAATCCTGACATCTACCAAAGCAACCTGAATTATGCAGATTTGTTGGTAAAACGAGGAGATAGGGACAGAGCCATTCCATATTATTTGAAATTAGTCAAATTATATCCGGATTATGAAAAACCCTTTAGCGCTGCCGGAAAAATATTTTTACAAAAAGGCGCATATGCAATATCCGAGCAAATGTTTAAAAAAGCCATTCAGAGAAGCAAGGAACCTGAAATGATTTACGCCCACTATGCCCATTCTTTTTATTACCAACAAAAATGGGATTCTGCTTTACATTATTTTAAAATCTGTGTAAAAGAATTTCCGGAAAATGCAGAATATCGTGTGCACCTGGCAGAAACTTACCATAAAACTGGGAATACAGAAAGCGCCTTTCATTATTTATATGAAGCCTTAAATATCAATCCTGAATATGGAGAGGCATCATATCAGATGGCCCTGCTATCGCAGGAAGTTGGAAGATATGAAGACGCCTTGTCATGGATGAAGGCCTCAGCCAAACAGGGTAATGCAGAGGCCAAAACTTATTTGGAACGCAGGTAATTAAATAATTTAGGCCTTACACATTTCCGAATATGTACAAGTCGAATTTGAGTTTGAATTAAACAACTAATTCGAGACATATAAAGCGCATCACTTAGAATTGGGTTTCAATGATGCGCTGCTTGTTACAAAACTATCTCCCCTACCGACCCTTTTCCGGGGAGATTAGGGAGGGAGAAATACAAACTTTAAGAATGATAAATACAGGTAATTTTTACACAAAGAAATTCAAAACTACCCACACGAGAATTAGCCCTTAACTACCAACCCCTCACCACACCAATACTATAAACACCACGATAGGTTTCAATCTTAAAAAAATACATACCTGGAGCATAATCGCTGAGCGAGACATTCATAGAGTGCGTTTCATGTAATACGACTCCCATGCTATTCAAAACCTGTATGTTAATTACTTCCTCGTTGGCTTGTATTAATACCTCACCAAAAGAAGGATTGGGATATACATGTACCTCATTCTTCTCTCCGAATAAGCTATCACTTCTGCTCACAACGCTGCACACTCCATGCTTGCCTAATTGATTGCGAAACGGACTATTTTGCATTACCGTATGTACACGATTTTTTTGATCGGTGGTGAATAGAACTTTACTCGGACCTCTGGTATAATCCATGAAATTCATAAACATTTCCCCATCGGGACTATTTGATGGACTTGTACAGGTGCCTACATTGTGAGGATAAGTGGGAGACATCGTATTTTCAGCTGCTGCGGGTGGCGTATCTGCACAAAAGTCATTTCCACAAGTTGTATCCCCCCAGATATGACGAAGCCCAAAATAATGTCCTAACTCATGGGTAAGAGTTCTGCCATCTATAAACTGAGAGATATAACTCCCGCCCGGATATATAGAATACGAGCCAATGGCCTTTGAGTAACACCAGATGCCGTCTGTTGTCGAAGAAGTATTATTTGGCAAATCCATCAATCCACTGAAAGGGGGAACAGATGAAACACCGGCATAATTCAACGCATTACTTTTATCGGTTATCCAAACATTCAA
>CANHCC010000145.1 GCA_947459115.1 Bacteroidota bacterium
ATTTAACTCTAGTGGCATCCCCATAGACACGCTATATGATAGATTAGATGATACCCACTCCATCGATCCTGTCACAAGTCCCCTTGATCCCAATTGTTATTCTGGATCCGCTTGTTCAAACAATATGATGAGTTACAATGATGCCGAAGATGCTCTTACCGCCTGGCAAATCGGATGCATCCATGCTTATCTGATGAATAAGGAAGGGGGCAATATCTGGAGAGCCCTCGACCCTCACCACTGTACCTATCAGGCTGCTGAAAAAATCTCCATTGACTCCGGAGAAATCTATACCTGGAAAGGCGAAAAATGGCTCAAAGGCGATCTGGTGATTCGTAAAGGTGGTAGCCTGACCATACAATGTAAAGTGGCTTTCCCGAAAGATGCCAGAGTAATAGTAGAAGGGGGAGGAAAGCTCACCCTTGACGGAGGAACTCTCACCAATATATGCAATGATTTATGGAAAGGCGTTTATGTATTGGGAAATCATACCCGACCTCAATCGGATACCCTGGCTCAAGGGCGTATCATCCTGAAAAATGGCTCGGTTATAGAACAAGCTCACAATGCCGTAACGCTTGTAGATTGGGATTCTAATGGACCTAAATGGACAACAACCGGAGGGATTATCCAGGCAGATAGCAGTTACTTTTTAAATAATGTAAGAGCTATAGCTTTTATGTCCTACCAGAACAAGGTTGGAAATCTCGAATTAAACAATGCAAGTTCCATTACCTCCTGTCGTTTTGAAACGAATCAGGCGCTCAAAAATGGTCGGGTACCTTATGCCTTTATCACCATGTTTGATGTGAAGAATGTCAAACTTCGTAGCAATCATTTTATTAATACACATTATCCTCAAACCCAGGCAGGCATGGGGATTTACACCGAATACACAACGCTCAGAGTAGACGCGCCCGGAATAAACGGACCGAATATCTTTGAAAATCTCGAATGTGGGATTCGGGTTAATGAATTTAACTCCGCCCATCAGACCGTTATTAAAAATGCCAAATTCATAAATAACTATGGCGGAATTCATTTGATGAATACGGCTTATGCAGTGGTCACCGAAGATAGCTTTGCCATTATGGGTTATGACAGTACCATGACAGCCCCCTGCGGTACACCCGATGGCTATCGCAATACCTATGGCATTCATCTGGCACATTCCGACCGGTACAAGGTGGAAGCCAATGACTTTACCACCTATGACTCCTTAATTACCTCCGGCTACCCGGATGCATTCGATAACCAGACGGGTATTATCGTTTCCAACTCCGGCACGGGAGGCAATCAAATTTACCGGAACACCTTTCATGATTTGATTGTGGGGAGTAAGGCCCAAGGTGTTAATGGATTGCCCTTATCTCAAGTAGGAGTGGGCTTGGTTTACAAATGCAATAATTTCAACGGAGAGATATTCAAGGCAGCCATTGGGGTTACACCTAAGGGGAGGATTGCGTATAGGCAGGGAAACGTCTCCCAATTTAACCCATCTGACTCAAAAAATCCTGCTGGGAACGAATTTCATCAAATCACCTCCAGATCCCCATTGGATACCATGCTGGACATTTGGTATAATGAGCTAGATGAGATAGTTTATACTCATCATTCAGATTCCTACTGCATTCCTAGGAAAACACAGGCAGGCTCTGTAATGTTAGTTGCTGCAAATGTTCCTAAAGATAGCTTATCCTGCCCCTCAAATCTTGTTCCGATTATTACGAGCGGAGGGGGGGCTGCCAGATCTGCTAATCCTTTCTCCGAGTTTATGGAGTTAAGAGATAGTGCTCAGGATGTCATTAACTTAATTCTGGCAGCTGCACATGATAGCCTGAGGGAGATAGTGGAAGTAGAAAGCCCGGGACAAGCTTATAGTATTCTGGAGCCTTTCATTCCCTTGCTTTCTGATAAAATATTAATTCAGGTTGCCCATAATGCTACCGATACATTAGCGCCGGAATATTTTGATATCTTGCTTTTACATTCACCTTTAAGTGATGCCGTTTGGGAGAACATAGCGGCAATCCCATTTGATTCAACACAAGCTGCTGAACTGATGGCTGCTCAAGAGGCTTTATGGTCGGTAAGAGACTCGGCGTATTTGAGCGCAACCGACCTCGTGATGGAAAGAGATTTACTCAGAAATGATGAAATAAGATGGTGGTTGGAAGAGGCAGAGGAGGACACTCTAAGCATGGAAAACATAATGACCTTGCTACAACTCTGCCCAACCATGGAATCCAAAATACATTTATCGGATTTGTATATCAAGCAGGGCTTGTGGGATGAAGCAGAATTTCTGTTAGATTCCATTGAATCGGCGGAGGATTATGCCTGGCTACCGTATGTCCGCATTCAGGAAAACTTACTCTCGACCTATACTACTGCCGGTAGTTTAAAAACTAAATCCAGTGATACCGACCTTCAGGCAACTCTCGAAACCCATATTGGGAATGAGGTGATGGGAAAAGGCAAACTCGTTGCTGTTAATAATATTATCTTCGCCCACCCACCTTGTCCCGAGGCTTTTGCCCTGGTAAAAAATGAAGATAATCCCCCTGCAGAAAGAAGTGGTCTAAATCCAATTAGTCATAAGGTTTATACCAATACGCTCAAGCTATATCCGAATCCAGGCAGTACTGAATTAAACATCTCTCTGGACTCAGAGCAGACATTGAAAGGAGAATTATCAATTCGTGACCTACATGGAAGGTTGTTAATGTCTAAGAGAGATTTTGTATCAGGAAATAAATATACCCTCTCTATACAACACCTCCCAAGTGGGTTGTATTTAGTAGAACTAAAAACAGACTCAGGTTTATATATCCATAAATTCCTAAAAGAATAATTTATGAAAAAATGGATTTTACTTCCCATTATCCTAATAATAGGATGTGTTAATGATTTATGGGGTCAAGGGCAATATTTTACCAGGCTACATCAATTAAATGCAGCCGGATTTCATTATACAATAGAGAAGGTGAATGATGGATTTGTAGTATATTCCAGAACATTGGATAGTATAACACTAGCCGATATGGTTTATATTACTAAAGTGGATGAATTGGGAAATATTATCTGGAGCAAAGGATATGGAGACACCCAAACGAGATTATGGCCTGGCTGGTGCAGAAGTTTTGGTATGTTAACTGATAGTACATTCTATGGTGCTGGTAGCAGAACTTATGGCCCAGGAACATCTAGAGCTGTATTATACCGTTTTGACAAAAATGGCGACACTTTGTTTACAAAAGAGTATGGAGGCGTTACTCCAGGACTGGGATTTGTTGTAGCCTATACTGGTCGTTCAACCACAGACGGTGGCTTCGTTTTAGCCGGTGCAACTAATACCATGGGGCGGGGTCGCCATGATTTTTACATCGTAAAAACCGATAGCTTGGGTAATGTAGAATGGGAAAGGGCGGTAGGCGAGTATAAGGATGATGATGCCTGGGACATGGAAATAGCATTTAATGGGGATATTTATGTATCGGGTTCAAGTGAAAGTTTCTGGGGCACACCCCCTGGGGCTATTCAGCCTTGCGTGGCCAAACTGAATGCTTCCGGTGACTTGTTGTGGTTTAAGAACTATAATACAATTACTCCTGAGTTTGATAAAGGTTCAATTGCCTATCTGGGATATGATAACGACAATACACTTTATGTCTTTTGCGCCAGAGCCAACCAGTCCGCTGGTTTTACAGATGCTTCAATATTCATGAAGATAGACTCATCTGGAAATGTCCTATGGGAAAACTTAATTGAGGATGGAGAAAGTGCCTATGAATTAGGCTCAGGATTTATTAAAATAAATAATAGAGAATTTTGGGCATCAGGAGGAGGCATTGTATTAACGGATCCGGAACTTACCGGAAGAGCTCCCGGTATTATCGGTAAGTTCGATACTTCGGGTAATGCGATATTTATTAGAAGCTTTTATGAACCCGGCTACACAATTCAAGAAGGGATTTTCGACATGATCCCCACCCCTGACGGCATAGCCGCAGTAGGTTTTGCCACAGCTCCCCAAACGCCCTGGATGGTAAAAATAGATAGCAATCTTTGTTTTGGTCCGGATAGCTGTGGTCCGAATCTCCCGGTGTCCCGGCAAGTAAATGATTTAACGCCTCCCATCTCTGCTTTGCTCACTTATCCCAATCCCAGCAAGAACGGGGTTTTTACCATTCCCCTGCCCAAGGCATCTCACCCTTCTGCCCAATCCCGATTAGCTTCTCCTCCTCCCAATATGATGGATCCCTTAGGCTCTGATTTTCCGCATATACATCGGGATGTGCTTTCTTTTTCAGAAAGAAAAAAATCGAAACCCACCTCTCAAAATTTCTCTGAATTTTCGCCCATAGAATTAATGGCTTATGATCTTCAGGGTAGAAGTATTCCAATTCAGTACGAGTTAATAGAAGGACACATAATAGTTAAAGTTCTCGAGTCTGCTCCGGGGATTGTTTTGCTCAAGATGCATCAGGAAGGGAAGTGGTGGTTTGGGAAGGTGGTATTGGTTAATGGTTAATGGATAATGAATAATGAAAGTGGAGTTATGAGTTATACTGCATTTGGATTACTGGAAATCGGACACTGGTGTAATGTTGATGGGGCATATTGGGATTTTGCGAGGCGTTTGCAAGATTCAATTTACACCTGGCTACCATTCGTTAGAGTGCAGGAATACTTACTTTCGGCCTACACCAGAGCCGGTAGCATAAAAACAAAATCCAGTGATAGCGAACTTCAAGAAACACTTGAAACCCACATCGGTAATGATGTGTTGGGAAAGGGAAAACTCGTTGCTGTTAATAATATTATCTTCGCCCATCCACCCTGCCCGGAGGCTTTTGCCCTGGTAAAAAATGAAGATAATCCTCCGGCTGAAAGAAAAGGCATTATCCCCGTTTCTAACCAAACATTTTCAAACCAATTCAAAATCTATCCAAACCCAGCCTCTGGGAGCATAATGGTTATGCTGGATTTAGAAGAAAAAATCTCTGGTGAAATACAAATCAAAGATTTACAAGGTAGAACGCTTATTCAAAAGAAGGAAGTAAGTTCCGGTGTAAGTTATACTCTTCCTATTCATCCGCTTTCGCCTGGTATATATTTGATAGAGTTCCATTCGGAAGGAAGAAATTTCGTTTCCAAACTTATTAAAGAATAAGATTATGAAACGATTAACCAGCCTCCTGCTACTGTTATTCACAGTTAGTTTTGGTTGTTTGAAATCACAACCCATCACTTTTACTCGGGTACATGATATTAGTCATTTAGGATTTCATTTTACCGTAGAAAAACTGAATGATGGATATATGCTATTTTCTCGTTCTGCAGATAGCATAACATTGGCTGATATTGTGTGTATTTCAAAGGCTGATGAATACGGAGAAATTATCTGGACAAAGTGTTATGGAAATTCACAAACAAGACTATGGCCGGGTTGGTGTCGTAGTTTTGGTATGTTGCCTGATAGTACTTTCTATGCCGGAGGGAGCCGGGATTATGGCCCAGGAACTTCGCGGGCGGTTTTATATCGTTTTGATAAAAATGGGGATACCATTTTCACTAAAGAATATGGAGGCGTTACACCAGGATTGGGATTTGCAATTGCCTACACCGCCCGTGCAACTCCAGACGGAGGTTTCGTTTTAGCCGGCGCAACCAATACTATGGGTAGAGGCAAACATGATTTTTACATCGTAAAAACTGATAGCTTAGGCAATGTAGAATGGGAAAAAGCAGTTGGAGAATATAAAGATGATGATGCCTGGGACATTGAAGTAACCTCCAATGGTGATATATATGTATCTGGGCAGAGTGAAAGTTTTTGGGGAACTCCACCTGGAGGAATTCAACCTTGTCTCGCAAAATTAAATTCTAATGGAGATGTTTTATGGTTTAAAAATTACTCTACAATAACGCCAGAATTTGACCGAGGCTCAATTGGATATTTGGGAATGATAGATAATTCGAACATTTTCATTCTTGCAGCTAAAATCAACCAAAATTTAGGTTTCGCTGAAATGCCAGTGATTTTTAAAATAGATTCATCCGGTAATATTTATTGGGAACGATCCTATTCCGATGACTATGTCAAATTAGATTTAGGATCCGGATTCATCCCATTAAATAATAATGAATTCATGGTTTGTGGTGGCATATACTTACCTGCTGACAACATAATTCAAGATGCGGGTGTGATTTGTAGATTTGATTCAACAGGAAATATAATTATGGTTAGAAGATTCTATGAACCCGGGTATTCAATTCAAGAATGTTTCTTCGACATGATCCCTACCCCTGACGGCATAGCCGCAGTAGGTTTTGCTACAGCTCCACAAACGCCCTGGATGGTAAAAATAGATAGCAATCTTTGTTTTGGTCCGGATAGCTGTGGCCCTAATCTCCCGGTGTCCCGGCAAGTGAGTGAAGTTACTCCTCCCCTCCCTGCTTTGCTGCCTTATCCAAATCCCAGTAAGGACGGGATCTTCACCATTCCCCTGCCCAGGGCAACTCTCCCTTCCACTCAATCCCGATTAGGTTCTGCTCCTCCTAATATGATGGATCCCTTAGGCTCAGATTTTCCCCATATTCATCGGGATGTGCTGTCTATTTCAGAAAGAAAAAAATCGAAATCTTCCTCCCAGAATTTCTCTGAATTTTCGCCCATCGAATTAATGGCTTATGATCTTCAGGGTAGAAGTATTCCAATTCAGTACGATATAAAAGAAGGACACATAATCGTCAAAGTTCTCGAGTCTGCTCCGGGGATTGTTTTGCTCAAGATGCATCAGGA
>CANHCC010000146.1 GCA_947459115.1 Bacteroidota bacterium
AGTTTTTCATTTGCAATGGCAACCGCTGCCGCTTTGATTGTATCGAATGTACGGATCTCTGTTTTTCTCTCTCTGCCGGCGCCAAATTTTTGTTTTAGATTTTTAAACCATGTTATGGTGTACTCCGTCAGATTGGCAAGGTGATGTTTCACCTCCGCAATTTTTCCATCCAGATCTTTCATATGGGCATCAGCTTTGGCACTGTCAAAGCGGGTAATGCGTATCATAGGAATCTGGGTGAGCTTTTGAAGGTCCTCATCCGTTATGGGCCGAATGAGTTTCTTCTTATGTGGCTCAAAACGATTGTACAGATATTGATACAAGCTCTCACGATTGTCATATTTCTTGAAATCAATGTACATCTCTTCCCGAATAAAGATTTTCTCCAGAGAGGAGAAATGCCATTTGGCCTGATATTCCTCAAGGGCGATTTGTAATTCCTTTTCAAGCAGAGCCCTGGTTTGATGCGTAGTGGCTTTGAGGATATCAATAACACTGACGAAATGAGGCTTTTCCTCGATAATAACACAAGCATTGACAGATACCGAAACTTCACATGCGGTAAACGCATACAAGGCATCAAGGGTAATATCGGGTGAAATACCCGGCGCCAGATGCACAATAATTTCTACCTGAGAAGATGTGTTGTCCTCTACTTTTCGGATTTTGATTTTACCTTTTTCATTGGCCGCCACAATGGAATCAATCAGGGAGGTAGTTGTGGTGCCAAATGGAATTTCAGTAATGACAAGTGTTTTTTTGTCAAGTTCTTTAATTTTTGCACGAATACGGGCTTTGCCCCCACGGCTTCCCTGATTGTAGGTGGAAAAATCTGCCATCCCACCGGTAATAAAATCAGGATAAAGTTCAGGCGTTTTACCTTTCAATACCTGAACTGCTGCATCACAGATTTCCACAAAATTATGAGGCAGAATCTTGGTAGATAATCCGACTGCAATCCCCTCTGCACCTTGGGCGAGCAGAAGCGGAAACTTAACCGGCAGATTAAAGGGCTCTTTATTTCGACCATCATAGGACAAGCCCCAATCAGTGGTTTTTTCATTAAATAAAATTTCCTGAGCGAGTTTGGACAACCTGGCTTCAATATACCGCGGGGCTGCGGCACTGTCTCCCGTTACCGGATCTCCCCAGTTACCCTGAGTATCAATTAATAAATCTTTCTGACCTAACTGCACCAAGGCATCCCCAATAGACGCGTCGCCGTGTGGGTGATACTTCATCGTATGCCCAATGATGTTGGCTACTTTATTGTAGCGACCATCTTCCATCTCCCACATCGAATGCAGGATACGCCTTTGAACAGGCTTTAATCCATCGGAAATTCCTGGTACAGCCCGCTCAAGAATCACATAGGAAGCATACTCTAAAAACCAGTTCTCGTACATCTGCCCAATTGGCACAGAATCCCGTATTTGCCTGGGTTGAGCCGAATCCTCCAGATGAAAAATATCAGACTCTTTAGAATTAGATTTCTTTTTTGCCATGTGAAAAGTATATGCCTGTTAAATTCGGGTTGAATTCAAAGCGAACCATAAAGTTACGATATCCCCTCCCCTAAAAAGCAGATAAGTAGTGTGGATTTGTGGATAGTTTTTCCGCTTGGTGCAAGCCCCCGCTTGGTGCAAGCATCCGCTTGGTGCAAGCATCCGCTTGGTGCAAGCAAACGAACCACCCCTAAACAAAAAGGGCCGGATAAACCGGCCCTTTTCTAAATCTTTTAAACTTTCGTTAGGATTTCAATACCACAGAAAATGGCACATCAATCTTCACTTCTTTATGCAGATTCAGCGTCGCAACAAAATCACCAAGGAATTTAATATCCTCGTTGAAAGTAATACGACGACGATCCACTTCATAACCCATCTCTCTCAATTTATTTGAAAACTGAAGCGGCGTTACAGAGCCAAAGATTTTGCCATCTGCACCGGCCAAAGTTTCAATTTTAACTGTGATATTTTTCAGGCCTTCAGATGCATTCAATGCATCCTGACGCAATTTCTCCTGACGATGAGATGCCTGACGGAGGTTTTCGTTAAGAATCTTACGATTCGTTGGGTTGGCAATTACTGCCATCCCCTGAGGGATCAGGAAATTACGAGCATAGCCGTCTTTCACACTGACGATTTCGTCTTTTTCCCCCAGATTCTTTATGTCTTGTTTTAGAATGATTTCCATACCTTACTTTAATGAATCAGTTACAAACGGTAATAGGGCAAGATGTCTGGATCTCTTGATTGCAGTAGATAGCTTACGCTGATACTTCAAAGAGGTCCCGGTAAGACGACGGGGAAGAATTTTTCCCTGCTCATTCACAAACTTCAACAGGAAGTTAGGATCTTTATAGTCTATATGCTTAATACCGGATTTCTTAAAGCGACAGTATTTCTTGCGATTTTCCTGCTGCATACCGGAAGCATTATTTAAAGGCGCTTTTTTATAATCGTTTGCCATTGTTTACCTCCTAAATTAATCGTTTGACTTTGCGGTCTGAGCTTTTTTCTCCCCACCGAAACCTTGCTCTCTACGCTTGATGTTGTAAGCAACCGCATGCTTATCCAAGGTGATGGTCAAAAAGCGTAATACACGCTCATCATACCCATACTCGGTCTCCAGCTTTGCAATCGCCTCTACTGGCGCTTTGAATTCGATGTAAGTGTAGTACCCGCTTCCTTTTTTCTGAATGGGATACGCCAGTTTTTTCAATCCCCAATACTCTGTATTGATGATTTCAGCGCTCTGGTCTGCCAGCACTTTGAGAAATTTGGCCACCATGGCTTTGTATTCGTCCTCCGTGAGTTCCGGCGAGAGGATGAAGGTGGTCTCATACATTTTTTTAATCATTGTTTTTTTCTTTATTGAACTACTTGTACGAAATGAAGTGCAAAATTAAAAACTTTTCCCCACTTGTCCAACAAACTATGCAGACAGATATTTTTTTAACTTTGCCTTATGGACAATTTTGTTGTCTCGTTCCGTAAATATCGCCCGGATACTTTTAGTTCCGTCGTGGGTCAGCCTCACATCACCGAAACGCTGAAAAATGCTATTCGGATGAAGCAGTTGGCTCAGGCCTTCCTATTTTGCGGCCCGAGAGGTGTAGGAAAAACAACTTGTGCCAGGATTCTGGCCAAAGCAGTAAACTGTAAACAGCTGACTCCCGAAGGAGATCCCTGTAATCAATGTGACTCATGTTCTGCCTTTAATGAAGGGCGTTCAATGATCATTCATGAACTGGATGCGGCCTCCAATAACTCGGTGGAAGACATCCGTGCCCTCATTGATCAGATTCGGTATATTCCGGCTCAAGATGCAAAAGCCGTTTACATCATCGATGAGGTACATATGCTTAGCTCGGCTGCCTTTAATGCGTTTCTGAAAACGCTGGAAGAACCGCCCCCTTATGCAATCTTCATCCTGGCAACCACCGAAAAAAGAAAAATCCTTCCGACCATTTTATCCCGATGCCAGAAATTTGATTTTCGCCGCATCCGGATTCAGGATATGGCTACCCATCTTGGGAATGTTGCCAATAAAGAACATATTCCCTTTGAACAGGCAGCGCTCGAACTGATTGCCCTCAAAGCCGATGGAGCCCTGAGGGATGCGCTCTCTTTGTTCGACCAGGTATCAGCCTTTAATAATCGCAACATCACCTATAAGGCAGCCTTGGAAAATCTTAATGTTCTGGACTACGAATATTATTTCCGGGTGCAGGAAGCCATTGCCCGTAGAGATCATGCGCTGGCCTTATTGATTTATCAGGAGGTTCTGGAAAAAGGTTTTGACGGCTATAACTTTATTGCAGGCCTGTTAGAACACTTCAGAAACCTAATGATGGCCGCCGAACCCAGAACCGTTGATTTGCTGCAAACCTCCCAAGAGGTGAAACAACGATATCTTGATAGTTCCCGCGCGCTGAACTCCTCCTTTATGCTCAATGCATTTCAGTTGTGCTCTGATACTGAAATGCGCTACCGCCAAACTGCCAACCCCAATCTTCTGATTGAATTGGCTTTGATTAAACTCGTTTACCTCGAAGATGCCATTCAGCTGGCACTTCAGTCAGGTAACAGCCCGGACGGAGGGCCGGAAGAAAAAAAAAAGTCTGACACCCCGGTAGACGATGAAGCTGACCGGGGAATTGTTTCAGCCCCTTCGGAAATGCTAATTTCGGCGCCCCCTCACATGGCTTCGCCCAAGAAAAATGCGGAAGTGATTCGTATCGCACCTGAAGAAGTGGGTATTCCTGCAATTTCATCCGAAGATGCCAGACAATTGCCTTCTGATGCAAAAGGAAATGCAAGGCCGATTTCTATGCCCTTTGCAAGGTTTAACTCTATTCCCAAAGACCTTGAAGACCTGAATAAAACCCTGGAAGACGAAAAGCAAGCCAAAGGTCATTCGGATTCAGAAGAAAGTGTTGTTGAGTTTGATACCGACCCTGAAGTATTTGCCTCTGCCTATAAGATGCTCCTGGAATACCTGGAAACAAATCATAAAATGTCCCTGTTTTCAGAACTTTCCCATGAAAAATGGACCCTGACTAAAGGTTGCTGGAAACAACAAGTCTCAGATGCCGCAATGAAAATGATTCTCGAAGAAGAAAGACTCACGCTATTGGAATTCATTCGAGAGAAAACCGGATATAGTCTTCTGCGGATGGAAGTTGAAATTGTGGAACAGACGGAAAATGGAGACAAAAAGAAAAGGCCTTACACAGCCGAAGAAAGACTCAACTGGCTGATGGAAAATTACCCGGAAATGGCCCAGTTTATCGGGTCTCAAAGAGGTGTATTATTGTACCAAAAGGATATTTAACAACAAAACAAAAATGAGTACTGGAGAAAAAATCAGCATTGGCCACAATGGCCAACTTATGGTACCGGATCAGCCGGTGATTCCATTTATCATCGGAGATGGTACCGGGCCGGATATTTGGCATGCGTCCGTGCGTGTATTGGATGCCGCCGTTGAAAAAGCCTATCAGGGCAAGAAAAAAATTCATTGGAAGGAAGTCTTGGCCGGCGAAAAAGCCTTCAAGGAAACGAACAACTGGTTACCGGATGAAACCTTAGATGTCATTCGTGAGCACCTGGTTGCCATCAAAGGCCCTTTGACGACACCTGTCGGCGGCGGTATTCGTTCCCTCAATGTTGCCTTGCGTCAAATCCTGGACTTATATGTGTGCCTCAGACCGGTGCGTTACTTTAAAGGGGTCCCTTCTCCGGTTAAGCATCCTGAAAAAACCGATATGGTCATTTTTCGGGAAAATACTGAAGATATTTATGCAGGAATTGAATACGCGGGAGGCTCTCCGGAAGCGGCAAAACTACTTGCCTTCCTGGAAAAAGAATTCCCCAAAGATTTTGCTAAAATTCGTTTTGCGACGGATGCTAAACACCTGGATTACCAGACCGCTGCCGGCGAAGCAGCAGAAGGGCAAACTCTGGTGGGTTTAGGCATTAAGCCTGTTTCCAAAACCGGTACAGAAAGACTCGTAAAATCAGCCATTGAATTTGCTCTGAAATTCAAACGCAAAAGTGTAACCCTGGTTCACAAAGGCAATATCATGAAATTTACAGAGGGCGGCTTCCGGGATTGGGGTTATGCCTATGCCGAAAAAACATTTGGAGACAAGGTCTACACCTGGGCGCAATGGGAAGTGACCAAAAAAGATAAAGGTCAGGAAGCAGCAGATGCCGAAATGAAAGCTGCTCAAGCCAAAGGTGCTTTGATTATAAAGGATGCCATTGCAGATATTACCCTTCAGCAAGTTCTGACCCGTCCCGAAGATTTTGATGTGATTGCTACCCTCAATCTGAATGGAGATTATTTATCCGATGCCCTCGCAGCTCAGGTTGGAGGCATAGGTATTGCCCCTGGAGGTAACATCAACTATGTAACCGGTCATGCCATTTTCGAGGCCACCCATGGCACCGCGCCGAAATATGCAGATCTGGATAAAGTAAACCCCGGCTCTGTTATTTTATCTGGTGTGATGATGTTGGAATATATGGGCTGGATTGAAGCAGCTGAGTTAATTTATGCAGGACTGGAGAAGGCCATTGCTTCCAAGCGGGTCACTTATGACTTTGCCCGCCTGATGGATGGTGCCACGGAATTGAAGTGCTCTGAATTTGGAGATGAAATCATCCGAAATCTATAAACTACATTGGCTTGATGTGAGCTTCGCTTGCACCAAGCTGAATGTTCAAATAAAAAAGCCACGGTTGACCGTGGCTTTTTTATTAAATCTTATTAGCCTTACTTATTCTTGAGTAAAGGTAATTTTAATAGACCTTTTGATTTCATCAGTAGTAGCGATTCCTGGCAGAGAAAGTTCATTTTTCTCATAATCATTATAAATCAACACCATTTCTTTATTGGTCAATTTCTGAATTTGATAGGTTACGGTACCCCAGCCACCAAAGGAAACACCAGGACCACCGGTCGATAGCGTTAAAGCGCCCTTGTTTTTATCGTCATTTCCCCATTTCCAATAACCTTTAACAGAAGATTTTTGATTACTCAGAGTTGTAATCGCCCCTGTGATACCTGTACCTGTTACGGTCTCATTTCCAACTTTTTCAAAACCTTCGATAACAGCCCCTTCCATAATATTCACCACCATAGAATACTCCTTATAGGTGACGGTTCTTTTGTAGTTGGAGGTATTGGTCGTAATGGATGTATCTCTGGTGAAATCAGACCCAT
>CANHCC010000147.1 GCA_947459115.1 Bacteroidota bacterium
ATGAAATTCGGGAGGCCGATATCATTCTTCATGTGGTGGATGCCTCTCATTCAGCTTGGCCCGATCAAGTTGCTGTGGTGAAGAAAACTTTGGATGAAATAGATGCAGGGGACAAGCCCGTACTAATGGTTTTTAACAAAGCCGATCAAACGGCCGAGGATTTATCCTGGGCTATGAAAGAGTATCATCCTGCGGTTCAGATTTCTGCTTTGAAAAAGCAGGGCATAGAAGAACTCAAGGCCGCGCTGATGATGTTGGTTCGGAATGTTTATCGGGAAAAATATCCAAATTTAAATTTTCAGGAAGATTACAGTATGTAGTCCGGCTTGCACCAAGCCCGGCTTGGTGTAAGCCGAACCCCTTATCTTTGCATCATGAATAAAAGAAATACGGTTACTGCTGCTTTGCCTTATGCCAATGGACCTGTTCATATTGGACATCTTGCCGGCGCATATTTGCCGGCGGATATTTATGTTAGGTACCTCCGCTCTTTGGGCAAAGAGGTCCTTTTTATTTGTGGGACAGATGAGCACGGCGTGGCCATTACCTTGAAAGCCAGAAAGGAAGGCCTAACCTCTCAGCAAGTCGTAGATAAATATCATCTTCAAATCCGGGAAAGCTTCCAACAATTCGGAATTTCCTTTGATGTGTTTTCTCGTACAACTCATGACCTCCATCATCAAACTGCTGCGGGTTTTTTTCGAAAATTCTACGACGAAGGGAAGTTTATTGAAAAAGAGACAGATCAGTATTTTGACCCTGAAGCAGGTCAGTTTCTAGCAGATCGTTATATCATCGGTACCTGTCCAAAATGTGATTTTGACAAAGCTTATGGAGACCAATGTGAAAGTTGTGGCACCTCTTTAAGTCCTTCTGATCTTAAGTCTCCTCGCAGTGCTTTAAGTGGGGCTACCCCCATATTAAAACCAACCAAACATTGGTTCCTTCCTTTGGACCAATACCAAAAAGCGCTGGAACATTATGTGCTCGATAATCACCAGGACTGGAAACCGAATGTATATGGACAGTGCAAGTCCTGGTTGATTGGAGATGGCCTCCAACCCCGTTCTATGACCCGGGATTTGGACTGGGGCGTAAAAGTGCCGGTTGAAGGTGCTGACGGAAAAGTCTTGTATGTATGGTTTGATGCCCCCTTGGGTTATATCACAGCCACCAAAGAATGGGCTATCCAAAAAGGCGATCCGGATGCCTGGAAAAAATACTGGCTTAAAGAAGAAGCAAATGGAGAAACATCTTTAGTTTGTTTCATTGGCAAGGATAACATCGTGTTTCACTGCCTGATTTTCCCCGCTATACTGATGGGGCATGGAGACTATATTCTTCCGGATCAGGTTCCTGCAAATGAATTCCTGAACCTTGAGGGACAGAAGATTTCAACCTCCCGAGATTGGGCCGTTTGGCTGCATACTTATTTGGAAGAATTCCCCGGTCAGGCCGATGTGCTTCGATTTGTCCTGGCTTCTACGATGCCGGAAACGAAGGACAATGACTTCACCTGGAAAGATTTTCAGGCGCGTAACAATAATGAGTTGTTAGCCATTTACGGCAATTTTGTTAATCGGGTTCTGGTACTGACAGAAAAATATTTTCACCGCCAGGTTCCGGAAAATTTAAAGCCCGAGGCACAGGATGATCATCTGAGGCAGTTGATTCGGGTAACCGCTGAAAATGCGGGTAAAAGTATTGAGCAATATAGATTTCGGGAAGCACTCGCGACGGTGATGGATCTGGCCCGGGCCGGCAACAAATATCTTGCGGATTTGGAGCCTTGGAAGTTATGGAAATCCGATCCGGATCGTGTCGCTTCTATTCTATTAACGGCTCTCGAAGTAAGTTCTGCCCTGAGTGTCTTGTTCGAACCCTTTTTGCCGGAAACCTCGCATAAGCTTAATCAAATGCTGGGCATCGCCCGATTCAATTGGAATGACCTTCTGCATGCAAAAACCCTGGTATTCCCCGGGCATCCGCTTGGAGAAATTGCCTTGATGTTCCAAAAAATAGAAGACGACACCATACAGGCGCAAATTCGGAAATTGGAAGCGCGTTCGGCAGAAATCCAACAGGAACAGGGGCTGACAAAGTCGGTTGTACAGCCCCAAAAAGACTTGATTGACTTTGAGTCTTTCAGTAAAATGGATATCCGTACAGCAAAGATTCTGGAGGCCATCAAGGTGCCCAAGGCGGATAAATTATTGCAATTGAAAGTGGATACAGGGTTGGATCAACGCACGATTGTATCCGGCATTGCAGAATATTTTAAGCCAGAAGAGATAATTGGTCAGGAGGTATTAGTGCTCGTAAATCTTGCCCCAAGAAAACTCAAGGGCATAGAGTCTCAGGGGATGATACTCATGGCCGAGGGGCCGGATGGACGCCTTTATTTTGTAAAAGGCTCCGCCGAAATACCATCCGGTATGTCGGTACGATAGTACTTATCTCTTTGGGATGAAAATATAAAAGGCTAATACCTATTGAAATTTACAGGGTTAGTTTTACTTCCATTGGTTATGCTTATGGTGGTTGGGATTTTTCTAATTTGCCATAAATATTTGATATGGTTTCTTTAGAAACAATTTACGCGCATTTTAAAAGCTGTGGGTATCAGTTCACCACCGACTCCCGTAAGATTATTCCCGGAGGACTCTTTCTGGCACTGAAAGGAGAGCGATTTAATGGAAATGCTTTTGCCTCAAAGGCTCTTGAAGAAGGCGCTTCCTTTGTGATTGTGGACGAGGAAGCCTATATGCCCAAGCAGGGGGATGAAAGATATTTACTGGTTGAAGATGGGCTCAAAACCCTTCAACATCTGGCCACCCTTCACCGCAATTCTTTTAAAATTCCGGTCATTGGCGTATGTGGTTCCAATGGTAAAACCACAACAAAGGAGCTTATTGTGGCCGTCTTGAGTCAAAAATATGAAGTGTTGTTTACAGAAGGCAACTTAAATAATCATATTGGCGTGCCATTGACTTTGCTTCGCCTTAGGAATTCGCATGAGGTGGCTGTTATAGAAATGGGCGCAAATCATCTTCAGGAGATTGCGGATTTGTGCGAAATCGCCTGTCCGACTCATGGTCTGATTACCAGCATTGGCCTGGATCACCTGGAGGGTTATGGTTCAGTCGAAAATGTGGCAAAGTCTAATGAGGAGCTTTTCGGGTTTTTGAAAAAAACAGGTGGATTCGCCTGGATAAATGCCGATGATCCTTATGTTTATGAAATGAATGCTAAAGGTCTTGAGCATTCGTATTATGGTAAAAAACAATATTTTACAGGAAAAATTCTTTCCCAAAATCTTATGGGAATGACTATTTCGCTTCAAAAACCCGGTTTGCTTCATCCTCTGATGGTTGATACGCAATTGGCAGGTCAACACAATTTTCAAAATATTCTGGCAGCCTGGGCTGTGGGTGTTACTTTGGGAATAGAGCCAGAAGAAATCATTGCAGCATTTCAAGGCTTTCAGCCTAAAAACAACCGGAGTCAAATTTTACAACAAAACGGACGAACCATTTTGTTGGATGCGTATAATGCGAATCCTAGTTCGGTGGAAGCCACCCTCAAGTTCTTTTTAGCGGTGCCCGGTAATGGAAAGGCCGTTATTTTGGGTGATATGTTTGAATTAGGCGCGTTTGCTGACCAAGAGCATCACCGAATTCTTGAAAAAGCGCTTGAACAGGATGGCGTAAAAGTCATTGCCTGCGGGCCATGCTTTGATAAGGCAGGTGGTCTGTTTGCACATAAGAATTTGAGGACTTTTAAAGACTTTGATTCCCTGCAACAGGAAAGTTTAGAAGTTCAAAACTTTATAAAAGCGTGCGATCAGATTTTGATTAAAGGGTCCAGAGGCATGGCGATGGAACGCATAATGGAGGTGTTGGCATGAGGTTGAAATTTGCCCTGTTTAATCCCTTTTCGTTTACATCCTTTTTATTAATCCTACTATTTTCAGGCGTCAGTGCGATAGCTCAAACAAAAATTCACCGATGGGCAATCGGCGCCATGGGTGGCACCAATCAATATTCCGGAGATCTCGGCAATCGGATTTTTGCCTTTGATCAGGCTGCCTATGGGTTTGGGGGCGTGTCTTTTGGAAGATGGCTCAATCCTTCTTTGAATCTGACTGTGCAAGGCACTTATGGTGCTTTTGGATATAGTAATAAAGTTCAAAATTATGCAGGTCATAAAATTGATTTTGATCTGCTTTTTAGTCTTAAATTCAATAATGGCGTTTTTCTGCCCAAGGCTCATCCTATTGAACCCTTTCTGATGGCGGGTATTGGAACTGCAGGGTATCGGGGGAGTGAGATTCCTTATGTTACACGAGAAGGATACCGTGTCAATGATATCATAATCCCCTTAGGTGCAGGTGTCAAATATCAGGTAAATGAAAGATGGGCCATACAATATTATTTTCTATACAAACTCACCGACCATGATGTCAGAGATCGCTATGTGCCCCATGCGGAAACCAATGGTCAACAAGATCATTATGGTCAGCAAAATCTGGGCTTAATTTATGTGTTGGGTAAAATTATTCCGGATGGCGATGTGGACGGGGTTCCGGATAAACGGGACATGTGTCCCTACACGCCCCCGGGTGTTCCGGTAGATTCCTTAGGTTGCCCTTTTGATACGGATAAAGATGGGGTTTATGATTATGCAGACAAATGCGCTGGTATTGTTGGAAAAGCTAGTGCCGCCGGCTGCCCGGATAAAGATGAAGACGGCGTGTCGGACAAAGAAGATTTATGTCCGGACATTCGAGGCAGAAGTGGGATGCAAGGTTGTCCGGATGCGGATGATGATAAGGTAACAGATAAAGAGGATGCCTGTCCGGATAAGGCCGGTGTTTTAAAATTTAAAGGGTGTCCCGATTCTGACCAGGACGGGATTCAGGATTCAGAAGATGATTGTCCTTACCGTGCCGGGGCCGCTTCCCTGAAAGGTTGTCCGGATATGGATGAAGATTTTGTTCCCGATCATCTGGATAATTGCCCGGGATTGCCTGGCACTCAGGATACCAAGGGTTGCCCGGATCGCGATGGAGACGGATTGCACGATTTGGTGGATAGATGTCCGGATAAATTGGGCAAAAAGGAATATAGAGGTTGCCCGGAATTGCCAACCGAAGTTAAATCCATATTGGATAATGCCCTTAGAGGCGTGCAGTTTGAAACCGGAAAAGCAGTTTTAAAATCGGAGTCATTCCCTATTTTGAATCAGGTTGTAGATCTTATGAATAACAATCCGGAATATCTTTTGATTTTGGAGGGGCACACGGATAATTCGGGAGATAGGGAGAAAAATAAAAGTTTATCTCAGTGGCGGGCAGAGGCAGTGAAAATTTACCTTGGCCTCAAGGGTATTTCGGAGAGCCGGATTAGCGCCAATGGCTATGGCTCAGAAAAGCCTGTAGGGGATAATGCTACAGCGGAGGGTCGGGCTCTCAATCGCAGGGTCGAGTTTAAGATAGAATATTAAGCCATCAGGCAAAATTCTTATCCTCGCATGCTGCTTAACTGCCGATTTTAACTGAAGTCATAGTGAGCGATCCAGCAACGGCTTTATCATTAAATAAAGAAACAGATTCGCCTTTTTCCTGAAGTCCTAGTGTATAAAGCAAGGGTAAAAAATGTTCTGGTGTAGGTATAGACAGGTCAAAAGCCTGACCCTGATTTCTAAATTGAATCAATGGCAGATGATTGCCTTCCAGAATTAACTTTTTCATTTTATCTGATGCCTCCAATGCCCAATCATACCCAAAATTGTCCGTATTGAGCTTGTCCCATGCGATTTTGCCCAGGTTGTGCACCATATTGCCACTGCCGATGATTAAGATTCCCTTACGACGAAGGGCGGATAATTTTTTGCCTAGGTCATAGTGGTATTCCGCTGACTGAAAATGATCTATGCTCAACTGTATGACCGGTACATTTGCCTTGGGATATAAATGTTTGATAACGCTCCAGGCACCATGATCCAATCCCCATTGCGCATCCAATCCAATGGGCGTATGGGTAATAAGCTGGCGGGTTTCTTCTGCCAAGTCCGGGCTACCGGGTGCAGGATACTGCACATCAAACAAGGCTTGAGGAAAACCACCAAAATCATGGATGGTTCTGGGTTGTTGCATGGCAGTAACCCATGTGCCTCGTGTTTCCCAGTGGGCAGAAATACATAGAATGGCCCTTGGTTTCGGAAGACTTGAGGCGAGCTTCTTGAATCCAGTCACAAACTCGTTTTCTTCAATGGCATTCATCGGACTGCCATGACCAAGGAACAATACCGGCATTAAATCCGTACCCGGAAGATCGGTAGTCATGCGACCAAACTCTTGGAGATTCATTGTGGAAGCTGTGATTGGCAAGAAGGCGAGAAGTTTTAAAAAATCTTTTCTTTCCATAAGATTTTATCTTGACAAGACTTGCCTGGTGAAACAAGGAAGAGGAAAATTATAAAATTGGGAGATATAAAACTGCCCGCAGTTAAGCGGGCAGTTATTATTCCTATATCAGATTTAAAAAGCTTTATGCCTGTCTGGTAAATTGAAACTCACCGAAAATTTTTACTTCGTCACTCACCAACACGCCTCCCGTTTCCAACGCTGCATTCCAATTTAGGTTCCAATCTTTCCGGTTGATACTACCTTCAATCGAAAAGCCTGCTTTTTGATTCCCCCA
>CANHCC010000148.1 GCA_947459115.1 Bacteroidota bacterium
CCTCCTCCTCTCAGTCTCTGCTGCTTCTAATCCTGGCAAGTCCGCCCGTTTGTTTGACCCCATGCGACATGCTCCGGTTAATCCGCTTTTGATGCAAGAAGAAATGGAAGCCCTAACGCCCATTCCTGAATCCCAAGCTCCCTCTTCCTCAATAGAATCAGATTGTTTAATAGAATTGTATGCCCTTGATGGGCGGAAAGTCCTGTCTCAGTCTCAGGCCTGGGTTCAGGTGATGCAACTATCGGTTGAGGATTTGCCATCTGGCATTGATTTATTGCGGGTGAGGCAGGGTGGGAATGTGTATACGCATAAAATTGTGGTGGCACGACGGTAGAGACGCATAATCATGCGTCTCTGCAGGAAATCCATGCATCCCTGCCTGCATTAAACGAAATTGTGCGTAGAGATGCGATGCATCGCATCTCTACTACCGGGAATCCTGTCGTATCCGCCCACATTAAACGAAATTATGCGTAGAGATGCGATGCATAGCATCTCTACCTTTGTTGATTGACCTTAATGCCTGCTTCTATTGCCTTTCCCCGGATTTTTGGTAATTTTAGCGTAAACCAATCCAAATCAGCTGTGAAAATTGTCAGTATCCAGGCCCTCAGAGGCCCCAACATCTGGAGTGTCCGAAGAAAAAAGTTAATCCAGATGAAACTGGATCTTGAAGACCTGGAGCAAAAGCCCACCAATCTTATTCCTGGCTTCCGGGAAAGATTGGAGCATCTTTTTCCATCCATGATTGAGCATCGTTGCTCCGAAGAGACACGGGGTGGTTTTTTCCACCGGGTGGAGCAGGGCACCTGGATGGGGCATGTCATTGAACATATTGCCCTCGAAACCCAAACCCTGGCTGGTATGGATACTGGTTTTGGCAGGACCCGCGAAACCCAGACACCAGGAGTCTATCATGTGGTGTTTAGTTACATCGAAGAAAAGGTCGGCTTGTTTGCCGCCGAATCTGCTGTTAGAATAGCAGAAGCCCTGATTTCTGGGGACTACTACGACCTTCAGGCAGATTTGCGACAAATGCGGGAAATTCGGGAAGATGTGCGCCTCGGCCCGAGTACGGGTAGTATCGTGGACGAAGCAGTGGCCAGAGATATTCCCTGGATTCGCCTCGGGCGAAATTCCCTCGTGCAGCTTGGCTACGGCGTCAATCAGATGCGCTTTCAGGCCACCATCACCTGCAAAACTTCCAACATCGCCGTAGATATCGCCTGTAACAAGGAAGAAACCAAACGCATGCTCACCGAAGCCAGCATCCCAGTTGCTCAGGGAACCATCTGTGTGGACGAAGAAGACCTTGATAATACGATCTCCAAAATTGGATTTCCTATTGTCCTCAAGCCACTCGATGGGAATCACGGCAAAGGTGCTTCCATCAATGTTACAACCCGGGAAGATGCCATCAGTGGCCTCGCTCATGCCCAGAAGTACAGCCGTCGCGTAATAGTAGAAAAATTTATTACCGGCTTCGACTTTCGCGTCCTGGTTATTGACAATAAGGTCGTCGCTGCTGCACAACGCGTGCCCGCTCATGTGCAGGGCAACGGTAAGAATACCATTCAGGAGCTGATAGATCTCGAAAATACGAATCCCCGCCGAGGCTATGGCCATGAAAATGTCCTGACCGAAATTACCGTGGACCGGGATACCCTCGATCTTTTACAGAAACATCAACTTACGCTGGAATCCATCCCCCAGCCAGGGGAAATCATCTATCTGAAATCTACTGCCAACCTGAGTACCGGCGGCACTTCCATAGATGTTACGGATATGATGCATCCGGAAAATATTTTTCTGGCAGAACGCATCGCCCGTGTCATTGGCCTGGATGTATGCGGGATTGACATCATGGCGCCCAACCTGACTCAGCCCCTCAAAGAAACCGGTGGCGTGGTGTTGGAGGTGAATGCGGCACCTGGGTTTCGCATGCATCTGGCACCTTCAGAAGGGTTGCCCAGAAATGTCGCGGCGCCGGTCATAGATATGCTTTATCCTCCGGGAAAACCCAGCAGAATTCCCATCATTGCTGTAACCGGAACGAATGGAAAAACCACCACTACCAGACTCTTGGCTCATATTGTCAAGTACAATGGATTTAAAGTGGGATATACTACCTCTGATGGGATATATGTCCAAAACCACATGTTGGAAAAAGGCGATACCACAGGCCCCATCAGTGCCGAATATATTCTGAAAGATCCAACTGTGGAGTTTGCCGTCCTGGAAACTGCCAGAGGGGGAATCCTCAGAGCAGGGCTGGGTTTCAGTCGTTGTGATATCGGGATTATTACCAATATTCAGGAAGATCACCTTGGGCTGAATGATATACATGATCTTGAGGATTTGGCAAAGGTCAAATCCGTTGTTGTTCGGAGTGTGAAAAAAGAAGGTTGGGCGATCCTTAATGCGGAAGACGAAAATTGTCTGAGAATCGCAAAAGATCTCGATTGCCGTGTTGCACTCTTTAGTATGGACGAAAACAATCCTGCCTTTGCAGAGCACTGCCGTATGGGTGGGGTAGGAGCCGTCTATGAAAATGGCTTCATTACCATTCGGAAAGGCGATTGGAAAATTCGGGTGGAAAAGGCCACCCTTGTGCCATTAACCATGGGTGGCAAAGCCCGATTTATGATTGCCAATACATTGGCTGCTACCTTAGCATCTTATCTGTATGGCTTTAAGACTGAAGATATCAAAATCGCTTTGACCACATTTATTCCCGGGGCCGCTCAAACCCCAGGTCGAATGAATGTCTTTAATTTCCGTCACTTTAAAGTGATGGTAGATTTCGCCCATAATGCCGCAGGTTATCTCGCGATTGAGGATTATCTGAAGCATGTAGAGTCTCCCCATAAAGTCGGCATCATTGCAGGGGTGGGCGACCGAAGAGACCAGGACATCCGGGACTGTGCGGCCATAGCCGCCCGGATGTTTGACCACATCATTATTCGCCAGGAAAAATATCTGCGTGGCAGAACAGAAGAAGAAATCATCAATCTCATACTGGAGGGCATCGAATCCACCAATCGTAAGCCTGTTTACGAAATCATTCCCAAAGAAACGGAGGCGATTCGTCATGCCCTCACGCATGCCAAAGAAGGAAGCTTTATTGTCGCGTTGAGTGATGTTGTAACCAATGCCATCGAGATTGTGCAGCAATATTTAGAGAAGGAAAACGAGTAGGTTGCTTACCCTAATCCGGTAAGCAGCTTACCACGAACTATTTTTTAACTTTTTTTCAAAAAATGTAACAAGCGTATCTTTAATCCGTACCTTTGACCAGTTATCAATCAATTCATTTCTATTTTCAACACAATGCAACAAGGAACAGTAAAATTCTTCAACAACACCAAAGGGTTTGGTTTCATCACTCCAGAAAACGGCGGCGCGGATGTATTCGTACACCAAACCGGCCTGATTGACGAAGTTCGTGAAAACGACCGCGTGAAGTTCGAAGTGCAGAACGGCAAAAAAGGCCTGAATGCTGTCAATGTCGAAGTGATTCGTTAATCCTTCTTCCCTCGGACCTTTTAATTAGGTTTTATTGAGATTTTTAAAGGTTTACACCTTCCTAATACATAAAACATTGTTAAAGTCCCTCAGGGCATCCGGTTTAAGCCAGATGCCCTGTTTTTTTTGCAACTGAATGAAACCCAATTCCCGATTACAATTTAAGATGTGTATCAATACCGGTAAGGAAAATTGTCCCAGTCTCTTTGACTGGAAATCCTAAGCAGAACCCTTTTTCCCTATTCTATCCCATCTTACAGGTATGGGCAGGTCTATTCCAATACAATCAGAATAAGTACCCACAATTGAAACCTATATGCCTAAGGGTTAATGGATCATGTTTTACCCCTCAGGGGTTAATTCAAAATTTTAGTGGTGTAATACCGATTCAGACTTGGTTTTCCGCAAGCCGGTATGACTCACTTCAAAACGGACAGAGATAATTAGGTTAATGATATATATCACTTTTATAGGTAACCAATGTCATCATTTAACAGAAAAAATCGTGGGAACTTGCCAACAAATAAATCAAACTTATGAATAAGACGCTTCAGTATTTCATTCTCATCCTAGTAGGGTGCTCCGTTTTACTTAGCACCCTTTCCTGCAGGAAAAAGAAAGCCTCAGACCTACCGCCCGTTGCAGGGGGAGGCGGGGGTGTTACTCCGTTGATTGAGACCGGTTCATTTACAGAAGTCGCCTCTACCACCGCTTTAAGTTCCAATTCTGTCCTCCTCATTCAGGACAGTCAGGATACCTTAATCAATGGGACAAAGTTTGTTGTCCCATTCAATGCCTTTTCCGGCTCCAAGTCATTTAAAGTTTCTTATGCTTCGGTTACCAAACATAAACTGGGCGCCAACTTTAATCCCATTACCCCAATGATTCAGGTAGAAACCAATCTGCTGTATGCGGACTCTTTGATCCAGGTGGACATACCTGTTAAAATTCCTCAGGGACATTTTGCAATGGGATTTTTGTACAATGAAGTTTCCGGAAAAATTGAGGGTATGCCCCTGGAATTTCTGGATTCTAACAGAATTGTAATCTCTACCCGGCATTTTGCTACCTCTTCTGTTAGTGGAATCCCGAATCCCAGAAGATCCAATACCAATAACCGAGGTCTGTTTCTTATTGCCTCTATGCAGGAAAGTGCTTTAACTGCTCATGCTCTGATTAACACCGGCTTTAAAGTGGGTACCGATAACTGGGAATTTCCTAATTATGGTTCTTTTGTTGCGACAGGTGGACATTGTACCGGACAATGTCTCGCGGCTATGTGGTACTATTATGAGAAAAAACTTATGGGCGCCCCTTCTGCCTACAACCAGTATCAAATGGTGGACAAAATCTGGGAGGATAATCCTAAAGCGTATCGCTTCTCCTCAGCTGTTCATAAGGATATTAAATGGGATACCTATGCTCAGTCTTTATTTGCCGATCTTCCCATTTCAGATTTAAATACCCTCCGTTGCTTTGCCTATTCAATGCTCATTACCGGGGAGCCACAGGAGGTGGGGATTTATGGTGCTGGAGGCGGTCACTCCATTGTGGCCTATAAAGTCGATATGAGTTCAGGGGAAATCGTCGTATCAGATCCTAACTTCCCCACTGAAATTCGTAAAATTGTTTATAATTCAGCCGCCTCTGCTTTTATCCCTTATAATGGCGCACAAAGTGCAGGCGATGCGCCGGTGATTTACAATAAAATCAAATACTTTGGTAAGTCTGCCTGTTATGACTGGTCTTTAATGGGACAAAGATGGAAAGAAGCAGAAGAGGGAAAATCCGGGGATTCTTATTTTCCCGCTTATACTTACGAATATCGGGATGCAGAAGGTAATTGGCAGCTTCTCTCTTCAGAAATCACGATAGATGCCGATACGATTCGTATCAGAGGAGGATTTGGAAATCCTGGTGTATCGTCCTTTTATCCCCGGTTGATGATTTATGATGATAAAGGAAACCCCAAACATAATGTCAATTTAGATAAGGAGGTCTTGGTGAACCTATCGCCTGGTGCTAATATCCTGGGCTTTTATCTTTCTGCGGTTGCCCCCGGTGCTTCAAGCACAGACCTGTCTTATGTAGATTTTAAATGGATTACAATACGCAATCAGATTCCTGTTTTTATAGAAGATAATAGTATCCTATTTGGATCTTCGCCTAATAAAGAATTCAGTATCTGGGTGAAGCATTTTGGTAAAATACCCGTAGCACAATCCCGCTTCGAATGGGATTTTGGAGATGGAAAAAAACAAATCGTCAATGGAGATACGATGGTCAATCATACCTACACCACCAATGGAACTTATACCATCAAAATTAAAATCTATAAGACCGGTATTAATGACCCCATCGCTTACACAGAACGGGATATTGTCATTGGGGAAAGTAATTCCTTCTATCTCAATGGCAATTTCATTGATCTTAATGGATTGCTAACGGTTGGTACTTATATCAGCATCAATGACATGACAGCCATATCTGTTACCGATCAGTCTAGTAAGATTCTCAATCTTTCTTTCCAGGGTAAATCTCCCGGAATATATACCATAGGAGAATCCGGTACCGCGTCAATTTCATATACAACTGGCCCTTTTGGAGATCCTGATGTTGCATGGGTTGTTCAATCCGGGACACTTACCATTTTAGGGTATGGACCTGTCAATGGGAAAATTTTTGGCACATTCTCCGGAACCCTCGCCGGCGTGGATTATCGCACCGATCCCCCGACAGAATTGTCCGGAACTATGTCGAATGGGCGATTTTCGGTGTACCGGTCTATTGATCAGTAAGGCAAACCTTATTGGTCTGGAGCCAATCGGTACCAAACATCATCTATTTAATACACGCCCTGGCTTACAAGATATGTATGCCGGGGCTTGTGTTTTATGGCATATTCCTATGCAGTAGGGTAGAAGTGTATTGGCTTGAAAAATGGCTGATGGAGGGTTAGTATTAATTATGGGGAAGTGAACTCGTCCGGAGTTGACACCCAACTCGGGTTGACACCCAACTCGGGTTGACACCCAACTCGGGTTGACACCCAACTCGGGTTGACACCCAACTCGGGTTGACACCCAACTCGGGTTGACA
>CANHCC010000149.1 GCA_947459115.1 Bacteroidota bacterium
ACATCCAATGGACAAGGGAGGTAAGAAATAACCGCATCCAGCATGGTTTGAACACCTTTGTTTTTAAAGGCAGAACCACACATGACCGGCGTGATTTTCATATCGATGGTTGCCTTGCGGATGGCGACCATAAGTTCGTCTTTGGTAATAGTGTCCGGATCGGAGAAAAATTTCTCCATCAGGTTATCATCATATTCAGCGACAGATTCAACCAGTTTTTGTCTCCATTCGTTGACATCGTCCTGTAGGTCCGCAGGGATATCAATAACAGTGAAGGTCATGCCCTGGTCAGCCTCATTCCAAACGATGGCGCGATTTTCAATCAAATCTACAACCCCTTTGAAAGTATCTTCTGCACCGATAGGCACCTGAAGCGGAACCGGATTGCCATGAAGTCTTTCCTGAATTTGCTTTACGACATTAAAGAAATCCGCACCAGGGCGATCCATTTTATTGACGAAAGCAATTCTGGGAACATTATATTTGGTAGCCTGACGCCATACGGTTTCAGACTGAGGTTCTACGCCACCAACCGCACAGAAGAGGGCAACTGCACCATCCAATACCCGAAGAGACCTTTCCACTTCCACAGTAAAATCTACGTGGCCTGGGGTATCAATCAGGTTAATTTTATAGAATTCGTTATTAAGGTTGTATTTCCAGAAGGTGGTTGTAGCGGCAGAGGTAATTGTAATTCCTCTTTCCTGCTCTTGTTCCATCCAGTCCATGGTAGCAGCACCTTCGTGTACTTCACCAATTTTGTGGACCACACCAGTATAATATAGAATGCGTTCGGAAGTAGTAGTTTTACCAGCATCAATGTGAGCCATGATGCCGATGTTTCGTGTGTGCTGGAGGTCAACTTTGCGTAAGGACATAACCGGGGTAGTGTATTAGAATCTGAAGTGAGAGAAAGCCTTGTTGGCTTCGGCCATTTTGTGCGTATCGTCTTTTTTCTTAACGGATGCACCTTCACCTTTTGAGGCGGCAAGGATTTCCCCGGCAAGTTTTTCCATCATAGTTTTTTCGCCACGCTTGCGTGAATAGGCAATCAACCATTTCATACCGATGGCCAATCTTCTGTCCGGACGAACTTCCGTTGGCACCTGGAAAGTGGCGCCCCCTACCCTGCGACTTTTTACTTCAACGACTGGCATCACATTGTTCAATGCAGTATTAAAGATTTCGAGGCCTGGTTGTTCTGCTTTCTTTTCAGCGAGTGCAAGGGCATCATAAAAAATAGCGTAAGCGGTAGATTTTTTACCGTCGTACATGAGGTTATTCACGAAACGGGTAACCAGTTCGCTATGGAACTTTGGATCTGGGATTACCTGTCTTTTTTTGGCTCTGGATTTTCTCATAATCTAAATAGATTTCAGACGATTATTTCTTTTTAGCGACTGGTTTGGCGTTCTTCTTCGTACCGTACTTAGAACGGGACTGCTTACGATCGTTCACACCAGCGGTGTCAAGTGCACCCCTTACGATGTGATAACGAACCCCAGGAAGATCTTTTACCCTACCGCCACGAATGAGGACGATGGAGTGCTCCTGAAGATTGTGGCCTTCACCTGGGATGTAGGCATTCACCTCTTTACCATCACCGGAGAGTTTCACCCTGGCGACTTTCCGCAGAGCGGAGTTTGGTTTCTTCGGTGTGGTGGTGTACACACGGGTACAAACGCCCCGACGCTGAGGACAGCTGTTCAAAGCTGGAGATTTGCTCTTCCATACTTTGCGGGTTCTTCCATGTTTTACCAGTTGCTGTATTGTAGGCATCTGATTATCGTTTTTTAAATGTGTTTTAAATGATTTTTACGCTAAAAAAGCGAACTGCAAAACTACACAAGAAGTCATCATCAGTCAAGGATGGTTTTCATTTTTTTTCGTTTAGGGCAAAAAAAATCATTTTTATTTTTTAAGTAATTGATATTAAGCAATTTATAATTTCAACACTTGTGGACATCCTTTTGGAATTCGAGAGTTATCCCCTACTTTTACCGGAATATGGAAAAAAAACGGACAGCGAAATGGGCTCAAAATTGGGTTTTGTCTGAGATTTCCGCTTCGTATGAAGCGGGGGAAGCCCAAATTGTTTCCCGAATGTTAATCGAGTGGGTAACAGGCCAAAAAGCGTATCACTGGATAGGAGGGGAATCCGATTATTTAACTGATAATCAGATTCAAATGATTGAGCAATTGCTTGGCAGAATAAACACCGGAGAACCTATACAATACATTCTTAGGGAAAGTTGGTTTTATGGGCGGCGGTATGGGGTAAATCCGGCTGTTTTGATTCCAAGGCCGGAGACGGAAGAAATCTGTTATCAGATTATTCATCACTACAAACAGCATCGGGGTCTGAGGATTCTGGATGCGGGTACCGGCAGTGGCTGTATTGCCTGTACCCTACAGTTGGAATTGGTGGATTCGGCGGTCTGGGCTTTGGATGTGAGTGAATCGGCTTTAAATGTGGCTCGGAATAACGCCCGTGAGAATGGGGCGAAAGTTACATTTTTAGAAGATAATCTATTGAACCTTCAGGCCGCCCTGCCAAATGATTTGGATCTATTAGTATCCAATCCCCCCTATATTCCGGCAACCGAAATCCGGGAAATGGCCCGCAGGGTAAGCGCCTATGAACCCCACCTGGCGTTATTTACCCCTGATGGGGATCCTTTTGTATTTTATCGGCACCTAAGTGAGTTGGGCAAGCGCCTGTTGAAGCCCGGCGGAAGGATTGTGACAGAGGTACACGAATTATACTCACAAGGTGTACGGGCGATATTTGAAGCCGGGGGGTATGAGGGGGTGGAAATTCGCCGGGATATGCAAGGGAAGGAAAGGAGTGTTTGGGGGGAATTTGTTTCATCTTCATAAACATGACAAGTTTTTTGAAAAACTCGCATGTTTAAAATCGAGATATAGATGTAGATATAGTTTAATTACTAATAATATTTTCAATAAAGTACCAATATTATATTCATTTAGAATATAAATACTATATCCCAGTGGATCTAGGCAACAAATCGGGATAGAATTTATTAAGCAAACAACAGTAAGATTTGCATCGGGAATTTCCATGAATAATAATGGATAACAGCTCCAATGTCGGCATTACCGCACTCACTTCCTCGGATGAAAAGTCGCATGTACCTCTTTTAAATAATCTCTGTCGAGGTGGGTATAAATTTCTGTGGTGGTGATGGAGGCATGGCCGAGCATTTCCTGAACGGCTTTCAGGTCAGCACCGCCTTCTACGAGATGGGTTGCAAAGGAGTGGCGGAAGGTATGAGGACTGATGACGGTCTGGATGCCGGCTTTGGTGCAGAGGTCTTTTATGAGGGTAAATACGAATACGCGGGATAGGCGTTTCCCTTTCTGATTGAGAAAGAGCATGTCTTCTTCGCCTTTCTGAATGGTCTGGTGAGGGCGGACAAATTCGAGGTATTGGCGAATGTATTTGATTGAAGAAGAGCCTAAGGGGACGAGCCTCTCTTTGCTGCCTTTACCGAATACTCTGACAAATTCATCGTCGAGGTATAAGGCCGAAATGGGTAAAGCCACAAGTTCGCTCACGCGGAGGCCGGACCCATAAAGGGTCTCGAGCATTGCCCGGTTGCGGATGCCAGCAGGTTCTGAGAGGTCAATGACGCCCAACAAACGATCTATTTCTTCCACCGTTAACACCACGGGTAGCTTTCTGCTCAGTCTGGGGCTGTCCACCAGTTCGGAAGGGTCTTGGTCTGTGAGGTTTTCGAGGATGAGGAATCGGTGGAAAGAACGGATGGCGGACAAGGCTCTGGCCCGGGACCTGGGGCCCAGGAAACAGTCTTCGGCCAGATAAATGAGGTAATCTCTGAGCCATTCGGTGGTGATGGTGACGGGATTTGACACCTGATGAAAAGAGATCATCCAGGTCTGATATCGGTCGAGGTCGGAGAGGTAGGCTTCCCGGGAATGATCGGCGAGTCCCTTTTCGATGCGCAGGTATTCTTTGTATTCTCTTATCACCGGCCAAGTGTTCATTTCCCCAAGGAGTTGTATTACTTTTGTAAAATAACAAAACGCGCGTGAAGATATTACTATTAAATGGACCGAATTTAAATATGACGGGGCGGCGGGAGCCTTTGATCTATGGCACCGAAACTTTTGAGAAGATTCTGGACGGGCTGATTCCTCAATTTCCGGAATTGACGGTCGTGTATCGTCAGAGTAACCTGGAAGGGGAATTGATCACCTGGATACAGGAGGCGGAATCAGAAAAGTTTCAGGGGATTATTGTGAATCCCGGAGCCTTAGCGCATTATTCTCTTGCGCTATCAGATGCCCTGATGTGCACAACGCTTCCAAAACTGGAAGTGCATCTGAGTAATATTCACGGGCGAGAAGATTTCCGTCGAATTTCCGTAACGGCAGGTGCTTGTCATGGGATCATTTCAGGCTTGGGAAAAGAAAGTTATCGTCTTGCGCTGGAGTGGATGAAGCGACATGGCGCACGCCCAACGGGCTTTCAAACGGGTAGCTAAACGATAAGCCGAATGAAAAACAAATATATAATTTTATTATCTATTTTTTTATTAATTGTTTCGGGTTGTACCCCTGTTCCAAGTCCACAGGAAGAAGAATCCCAGGCGTCTTGTGAAAGGCTCAACCGTTTGATGTATATGATTCGTCAAACAGACAAAGCAATTCATCAAAAAAAGGAGGTGAAAGAAATAGAGGGAATGGTAGCCGATTGTATTGCGCTGTTAAAAGTACAGAAACAAGATACGACAAATATATGTCGATTTGAGGATCACAACCATTATCCTCAATATGCCCGATTTATGCTGACAGATAATCTTTCCGGGCAGATCATGCGCGGGAAGTTAGCAGAGCTATTTCCGTATTTGCTGGCCTTTGGGGCCCTATATGACGAAGATCCGGAAGTCTCTGAATATTTTGGGGAGAAGCTGGCCTTAATTGCTTACCACAACCCGGAGGTATGGGTAAACTATTACAACCTTCATCCGGAAATTCAAGATTCGCTTTATAATCATACGGCGTGGAAGATCTTAGATAAAAGCAGAATCCTTCGCAGACTGAGGTCCGTGAAGGATTCTGAGGGGATTATAGATCGAATCGACGCGAAAGACGGGCTTTAGGCGACGACGCCCATTGAAGAGAATTTTTTAATCCGCTTTTCGATACGAACATCCGCTTCTTTGGCTTTAAGTGCTTTAAGATCTTTTTGAATGACTTGCTTTACGGCTTTAAAAACAGCCTCAGGATCTTTGTGTGCGCCTCCGAGGGGTTCTTCGATAATCCCGTCAATTAATTTGAGATCGAGATTGTCTTGAGCCGTTAATTTGAGTGCTTCTGCGGCTTTTTCTTTGTGGTCCCAGCTTCTCCATAAGATAGAGGAGCAGGATTCCGGAGAGATGACCGAATACCAGGTATTTTCGAGCATATAGACCTTATCGCCAATGCCGATCCCGAGTGCCCCACCGGAAGCACCTTCACCGATGACGATGCAGATGACAGGTACTTTGAGGACGGACATTTCGAGGAGGTTCCGGGCAATGGCTTCCCCCTGCCCTCTTTCTTCCGCTTCAAGCCCGGGAAAAGCTCCGGGTGTATCAATGAGGGTAACGATAGGCTTATTGAATTTTTCAGCCATCTTCATGAGGCGAAGAGCCTTTCTGTAGCCTTCAGGATTGGCCATACCGAAGTTACGAAGCTTGCGGCTTTTGGTATCGCGGCCTTTTTGCTGACCAATGAACATGATGGTCTCGTTTCCAATGCGTCCAAAGCCTCCCACCATGGCTTTATCATCGGCGATGGTACGATCCCCAAAGAGTTCGATAAAGTCATCACAAATGGCCTGAATAAAATCAAGCGCATAAGGTCTTTCGGGATGGCGACTCAGTTGTACGCGTTGCCAGCGGGTAAGGTTGCCATAGACTTGTTGTTGAAGTTCGAGGAGCTTGGCTTCCATTTCACGAATGGCTGCAGAGAGGTCCACCTTGCTGGTGGCTTCGGTATGTTTAAGTTCTTCGAGTTTCTTTTTGAGTTCTACTACCGGTTTTTCGAAATCGAGTTCCAGTTCCATAGGGATAAAAATGAAGAGAGGGACAAAGATACGAGAATGCAGGTAAAGACGACAGGTATAAAGATATTAATTTGAATTAGAGGGAATTAGATTTTTTTTAGGGGAAAAGGTTGATTTAGTAAAAATGAGTTGTAACTTTGCACTCTCATTCGAGGATCGGTAGTTCAGCTGGTTAGAATGCCGCCCTGTCACGGCGGAGGTCGCGGGTTCGAGTCCCGTCCGGTCCGCAAAAACGCTTTACTTTACTGTAAAGCGTTTTTTCATTATGGGGTTCTATGTTTATATAATTCAAAGCGAAAAAGATCATTCCTTCTATAAAGGGTTTTCGGAACAACCTACGAATCGACTAAAAGAACATAATCAGGGAATAAGTCAATACACTGCTAATAAAATTCCCTGGAAGTTAATTTATGTTGAGGAACTATCTTCCAAACGAGAGGCTTTGATTCGAGAAAAAAAACTCAAAAAATATAGTC
>CANHCC010000150.1 GCA_947459115.1 Bacteroidota bacterium
CATTGAATTGCTAAAGTAATAAATAATCTGAATTACAACACTTTATCCTGTACAAGCATATCATACTGGCGTTCATTTAAAGCGCGCTCACTCAAGGGGTAAAATAGGAGAGTAGAAAAACAGGCAAATATTTTTCGTTCAACCCAATAACCTACTGTCAAAAAGGTCCAACAGAAACGAAGCTTACGCGTACTAAAAAATCGTTAGGCTTACCCTAAGCAAAAAGATTTTATCGCTTGGCATCCACAATATTCCTGAGCCATTTCAACATCAGGAATATGGCAAAAGCAGCGATGAGCGCACCGACACAATTCACTATAAAGAAATATTGTTTTTCTTCATAGCCATCCCATAGTCCGGCCAGAACGCCCGATAATTTATTGCCAATGGAAGTGGACAAAAACCACCCACCCATCATGAGAGCCGTCAGGCGTGGCGGGCTTAATTTAGAAACAAGGGAAAGGCCCATAGGGCTTAAAAATAATTCCCCGACAGTAATTACGGCATAACATCCGATAAGCCAGGCAGCGGAGGATTTTTCAGCACCGTTATTGCCATATAAAACAGCTCCTACCATCACAAGGGTAGAAAGCGCCGTAATGAATAATCCCCAGCCTATTTTGGCAGGCGTGGAAGGTTCTGCATTTCGTTTTCGGAGAAAGCCGAAAAAACCTACAACAACAGGGGTAAGCATCACCACAAAGAAGGGGTTTACGGACTGAAATAATTCTGTAGATATTAAATGTATTTCGGAAGCATCCGTGGGAATTTCTTCCTTGGGTAAATTTTGAAAATAAGGATGAGGGCCTAAAGCCTTAACGGTTTTATTTGCTGAGTCTTTACGGGTACGGAAGTGTTGGTCATATACCGGGTATTCGCCGGGTTCAGTAGTAATAGATTGGACCATTCCCAGAGGCTTAACAACAGGCACCACCGCTTCATTGAGGGTACGATTGGTATAGTGTTCCGCCCATGTCGTGAGGGCTGTTCCATTTTGTTTAAAGATGGCCCAGAAAATGACCACCACACCGAAGATAGCCAATAATGCTGCGATGGCATTTTTGTCCTCTTTTTCTGCTCTGACCCATAAAGAGATGTAAAAGAAAGTAATGGGAAGTGCGCCAAACAAAAAGGCATCGGTAGAATCAGACCCAAAGATATTTCCTGGAATTAAAACCCAACCTGCAATTCCTGCCAGAATGGAAGGCAGGAGCACAATCATGAAAATCTTCATCAGAGACATATCGTTTTCTTTCGCTGGCTTCAACACATCTGCATGCTTGACATGCTTTTCGCCAAGCCAGAAAATAGCGAGGCCAATAAACATGCCTACTCCGGCTGCAAAAAACGCATAACCCCAGCCGAAGGTATTTCTGAGATAAGCCGCAAAGAAATTACAAATAAAGGCACCGACATTAATCCCCATATAAAATATATTGTAGCCACTGTCCTTATGGGCTTTGTAAGCTTCTTCATTATAAAGATTACCAAGAAGGGTAGAAATATTCGGCTTAAAAAAACCATTTCCGACAATGATCAGAAAAAGCGAAATATAAAAAGCCATCATGCCGGGAACTGCCAGCCCCATATAACCAAGGCCCATCATGGCTCCGCCTATATGAATGGAAAGTCGGTATCCCAATACGCGATCTGCTAACAAGCCGCCCAGAAATGGGGTCAAAAACACCAGCGCAATAAAGGTCCCGAAAATATCTGCCGCTTCTTTGTTTTCCAGGCCCAGGCCATCTTTTTGGGTATCGGTCATATACAGGAAAAAGATACCGAGCATCAGATAATACCCGAATCTTTCCCACATTTCAGTAAAAAACAAAAAAGTTAAACCACGAGGATGCTTACGATTGCTCATAGGGAGGTAGAATATTTTGCCTGAAATTAAGGAATTTTCGGCTTGCACCAAGCGGAGGCTTGCACCAAGCCTAAGCAATTGGATTCTATTTAAACCTTGAGCGCAAATGCACCGGCTTACGATTGCGCATCATCCGCATATTCAGCATTTCCACCAGAATAGAGAATGCCATGGCAAAATAAATATAACCCTTTGGCACATGTACCTCAAATCCCTCCACAAACAACACGAGCCCAATCATTAATAAAAAGGACAAAGCAAGCATTTTAAGCGTTGGATGTTTCTCGATAAATCGCCCTATGCTACCGGCAAAAATCATCATAACTCCCATTGAAATCAACACCGCTATAATCATAATTAAGGGCTCCTTGACCAAGCCGATAGCAGTAATGATCGAATCCAGAGAAAACACGATGTCCAGCAATAAAATTTGAATAATGATATGAGAAAAAGAGGCAGACGCTTTGCCTGTCCCACCATGATCTTCTATACCTTCGAGTTTATGATGGATTTCCAAAGTACTCTTACCCAACAAAAACAAACCTCCTCCCATCATAATTAAATCTCTGGCACTAAAACCATTATCCAAAACCGTGATGACGGGTTCTGTTAATCCTGCTAACCACGAGATAAAGAGCAACAATATTATGCGAATAACCAGAGCGAGACTCAACCCCATCATTCTGGCTTTTTTCTGCTCCTCCTGAGGCAAGCGACCTGCAATAATGGAGATAAAGATAATGTTGTCAATCCCCAATACGACTTCCATCAGGGTAAGAGTACCGAGACTAATCCAGGTATCCGGTGAGTAAAATATTTCCATGATTAATTTACAGCAGTTTTATACGAATGTGTTCCAGACTTGTTCTCTTTTTTCCAAATAATCTGTCGTAAAATGCAACCCTCTGCTTTCTTTTCGAATTTGAGCACATTTGACAATTAAATAAGCACAAGCAATGACATTTCTTAGCTCGCAAAGTTCGGGGGAAAGTTTATATCTCTGATAAAAACTTTCTGTTTCTTCGTAAATGAGATGAATGCGACGCATAGCTCTTTCAAGTCGGGCATTACTTCGGACAATCCCAACATAATTAGACATGATGTTTTGGACCTCTTTAAAATTGTGAGAAATCAAGACCCATTCATCTGTGTTAAGCGTATTTTGGTCATTCCAGTCCGGTATGCTATGCTGAAGGGGTTTTATCGGATGGGTTTTGATAAACTCTGCGATGATACCTGCATAAACAAGTCCTTCAAGCAAACTATTAGAGGCCAGACGATTGGCTCCATGTAAGCCGGTATGACTACACTCCCCGCAAGCAAACAGATTTCGGATAGAGGTTCGACCTTGAGCATCTGTATCTATCCCCCCACATAAATAATGCATGGCAGGCACGACCGGAATCATATCTTTGGTGATATCAAGACCTTTTTCCAGACATTTCTCATAAATCATTGGAAACTCTTCCCTTAATTCCTTTTCAGGAATGTGTGTAGCATCCAGCCAGACAAAATCCGTCCCACTGGCTTTCATTTCGCTGTCAATTGCGCGTGCAACAATATCCCTTGGCGCAAGACTGAGTCTGGCATCATACTTTTGCATAAAGGGCTCCTTGCTCCAACCATTTTTTAAAACCGCGCCTTTTCCCCTTAATGCCTCGGTAATTAAAAAGGCCGGACGCGTGCCCGGCTCATATAATGCTGTGGGATGAAATTGACAGAACTCCATGTTGGCAATGCGCGCTTTGGCTCTCAAAGCCATGGCAATCCCATCACCGGTTGCAATTGAGGGATTGGTTGTATTGGCGTAAACATTACCGGCACCTCCGGTTGCCAAAACCACCTGAGATGCAATAAAAGTATGAACTTCCCGAGTCGAAAGTTCCAGCGCATATAACCCATAACATTCAATGCCATCAAATCCCCGATTGATATACATTCCCAGGTGATGCTGAGTAATCAGATCCACTGCAAAAAAATGTTCCATCACTTTTATTTTTGGATGATTTCGAACAGCCTCAACCAGGGCGCGTTCAATCTCCGCTCCGGTCGCATCATGAGCATGCAAAATTCGATGCTCCGAATGCCCGCCCTCTCTTGCCAAAGACAATGTACCATCCGGCTGACGGTCAAATCTGGCACCAATTTCCATAAGCTCACGAATTCTCGATGGCCCCTGCTGCACGACCCGTTTAACCGTCTCTATCTCACAAAGCCCATCTCCGGCAGTTAGGGTGTCTTGTATATGCTTATCAAAACTATCCTGATCGGAAAAAACCCCTGCAATCCCACCTTGTGCATATCGGGTATTGCTCTCCGAAATATCCGTTTTGGTTAGTATGGTAACTTCGGAAAAATCTGCAAGCTTTAACGCCAAAAACAAACCTGCTACACCTGACCCCGCTATTAAAGTTTCTGTTTTATAAACCATTTCTATTAAAACTATTGTACAACTGTCTTAAATTTTCTGTTTTTGATGCATTATCGCTAAAACTGTAGCGATAAATAAATTCTTATCCCAAACCTGTCTGCTGTCGGAACATGATAATTCAAACGCCATACGGCATCCACTCTTAACACTTTCAGAATATTTTCAATTCCCAAGCCAGTTTCGAGATAAGGGATTACAGAGGGCGCTCTCACATTCTGTACTTCTGACAAATTAAACATACGATTTCTCTCGCTTAAACTTCCATATGCCAGACGGGCAGTCAAAACCTCTTTGAATTTTAATTTTCGCAAGGCTGGAAATTTATTCCATATCCACCCTTCTAGATGATGATCCAGGGCTAAGGAAACATATTCATCTGCAACAAACTCGAGATAATTCATGAGGTTAAATCCTCTTAAATCTAAGCCCCAGGTTTGATTTCCCTGAAATACATATAAAGAAGGATAAGGGAGAGTGCCCCATACCTTTCCTGTATTTAAATGATAGGAGGTATAACCAAATCTTCCAACTCGAACTTTATCAGAAATATTGAGATTAAATTTTCGATATTCAAAATCTCCTCCAAACATACCGGGTCTTCCATATGCAGCGAATAAATTAAATATGGGGTATGGTGTACTGATATAAACTTTATTCCCATCCCGCATAATGTACTTTTCTTTAAATGATATGCGAAAATTAACAGCCCCTTCGGTAATGGTATAATTGCGTCCATAAACACCGGTTTCAGGAAAATAATATTGAAAAGGAAAAGTATATGCCGGCTCAAATATTTTGTTGCGAATATAAAAATTGGCGGCAATCCCTCTGGATATATCCCAATTAATAAAGAATTTATTTTCTGTAAAATAATTTAGCTGAAAAAAGGGTACCCGTCTTAACATGGTCGCCAAAAGACTGGAACCATTATTAATAAAATCATAAAATCCGGTTTGCTCCACCTCATGTGTACGAGAGGCGCCTATTTCAAATTTAGGCTTTTGATTCAGACGAAATTTCAAATACCCATTATATTTATATTTCTGATCCCATAAACCATAAGCCATGTGCCCCCCAAAATAAACATACTTACTTAATTCACTTCGGCTATACAAACCAATACGACTTCGAGGGCCTTCTACCTGATTAAATCCCATCATATAAAAGTAGGGACCTAAATCAAAGTATTTAAACTCTTTTACCCCAAAAGTAACGAGTCGAATGGCATTAATATAAAAATCCAAAAACCCTCTGTTCTTTAATGAATCTACAAGGGCATAACCTAATTGTTCCGAACGATCTAAAGGAATGACTCGATTTTTATTCCAATAACTAGTATCGGTACCATATCGTTCTGCGCCTTGTTGAAATTCAATGGCTTCTTGTTTATAGAAAGAAGGGCGATGGGGCTGATTAATTAAATACTCATAACGATAGGAGGATATGCGTCCGATTAATCCCGGGCCATCCCCTTGTTTGCCTTTTATAATTCCATTGATGAAATCTACTTCCACATCCATCAGGCTGGGAATCCAAAAACTGTCTTGTTTAAAAAAGGTCTGACGAATTCGAATGTTCTCAATAAAATTAATATTGGGATTATCATTCATCGTTAAATCAATTCGATTAACAGCCCAATCTTTATTATCTATGTACACAATCCCTTTAAAGACTTTATCGTACTTTCTTTTTGGAATAATTTCAATTCCCCACAGCGTGTCTTGGCCTTCTGTTTGAATATTTCGAATAAAATAATCATAATTAGAAAAAGCCCCTTCTGCAATCGGGCTCATAAACTGCTTTTCGAATATCACGATGAAATTATCGTACACATTAAGATTTGTCACCATAGAATTCAGCAGATTATACTCACTGCTTGCAACACCGGAAGTTTTAACCGCTTGAATTTCTTCTTTTGCCTGACCTGGTTTACAGAAGTAGGCCCGGGACATAGATTCAGATACAAAGACAGCCATTTTATATTTTCCGGAATCCTGAACAGCCGTATCCTGTTTGACAGATTCCAATAGACCGGAAGCCTTTCTCAACAACCTTTGATTGAGAAACGCATCTGTCAGCCTATCCATACTAATGACCATTTTATTATAGGCGGAATATTCGAAAGCATCAATTTTTTCAAAGGAATTAGAACGACGATTGGCAATGGCATTTCGGATTACCCGGTGTGCCGGATTGATGGCTTTACCGGTA
>CANHCC010000151.1 GCA_947459115.1 Bacteroidota bacterium
GTGTAATTCGTGTAATCCGTGTAATCCGTGTCTTTCCTTTAATCTGTGTAATCTGTGTCGTACCATTAATCTGTGTAATTCGTGTAATCCGTGTCTCCTCGTTTAATCTGTGTAATCTGTGTAATCTGTGTCGTACCATTAATCTGTGTAATTCGTGTAATCCGTGTCTCCTCGTTTAATCTGTGTAATCTGTGTCGTACCATTAATCTGTGTAATTCGTGTAATCCGTGTCTCCTATTTAATCTGTGTAATCTGCGTCTTCCCTTTAATCTGTGTAATTCGTGTAATCGGTGTCTTCTCTCAAACCCGTGTAATCCGTGTCTCCTCTCAAACTTGCCTAATCTGTGTCTAGAAGGATTTCATGTAAATCAAATGAAGGTATACCCTTTGTCAATCGTTTTTATTAACTTGCACCTCTTAAAACAGGTAAACTTTTATCGTGAAAATGATGGATTTTAAATCAATTCAGGAAATTCTGAGATTTGTAAGCAAATCGGAACTAACAGAGGTTGAAATAGAGCAAAAGGATTTTAAATTGAAAGTTAAGCGTCAATTGCCTGATGTTCATATGGTTCAGGCGCCTTATGCTGCACCCGCGCTCATGCAGGCACCCATGCAGGCAATGCCTATGCCCGCGCCAGTATCTGCTCCCGTATCTGCTCCTGCAGCCGGGGATTCTACTTCAGCTTCTGCAGAATCCGGTAAAAATTTGTTCGAATACCGTTCCCCAATCATTGGAACATTCTACCGGGCTTCCGGTCCGGATAAGGATGTATTTGTGAAAGTTGGGGACACGGTGCGCAAGGGTCAAGTCCTGTGTATCATTGAAGCTATGAAGCTTTTCAACGAAATTGAATCAGAAGTAGAAGGCAAAATCGTTAAAATCCTGGTGGAAAATTCTCAACCGGTTGAATACGATCAGCCTCTCTTTCTCATCGAATTGTCTTAACTATCCAATCCCACTAGGCTTTGTTCAAGAAAATACTCATTGCCAACCGGGGCGAAATCGCCCTGAGGATTCAAAGAACCTGCAAGGAAATGGGCATCAATACCGTCGCGGTTTACTCAACGGCGGATAAAGACAGCCTGCATGTTCGTTTTGCAGATGAGGCCGTTTGTATCGGCCCCCCTCCCAGTCGGGACAGTTATCTGAATATGATGAATATTCTGGCTGCAGCAGAAATTACCGGGGTGGATGCCATTCATCCGGGCTATGGATTCCTGTCTGAAAATGCCGAATTCTCTCAGATTTGCAGGGATCATGGTTTTAAATTTATCGGTAGTCCCCCGGAAATTATCAATGCCATGGGCGATAAAGCTACTGCTAAAGCAACCATGAAAGCCGCCGGAGTACCTGTTATTCCCGGGTCTGATGGTATCTTATCCAGTGTCGCTGAAGGTAAAAAAGTCGCCGAGAAAATCGGTTATCCCGTATTGTTGAAGGCCACTGCCGGTGGTGGTGGTCGCGGAATGCGTCTGGTCTGGAAAGAAGAAGAATTTGAGGATGCCTGGAATTCAGCCCGTACTGAGGCTGGTGCTGCTTTCGGTAATGACGGTATGTATTTGGAGAAATTCATCGAAGAACCCCGTCATATTGAAATACAGATAGTCGGTGACCAGTATGGGAATGTTTCCCACTTATCGGAGAGAGATTGCTCTATTCAAAGAAGACATCAGAAACTCGTTGAGGAGTCCCCCTCCCCGGCTGTAGATCAGAAGCTCCGGGAAAAAATCGGAGACGCCGCTGTTAAAGGTGCTAAACATGTAAATTATGAAGGCGCTGGCACAGTGGAGTTCTTGTTGGATAAGTATGGGAAGTTCTATTTTATGGAAATGAACACCCGTATTCAGGTTGAGCATCCGGTAACCGAGGAAATATTTCATTACGATTTGATTAAAGAGCAAATCAAGGTCGCTTATGGGGAAAAAGTGTCCGGAAGACATTATTTCCCGGATGGGAAATATGCCATGGAAGTGCGTATTAATGCGGAAGATCCGTTTAATGACTTCCGTCCAAGTCCGGGTACCATCACCAATTTCCATAAACCGGGTGGACATGGTGTGAGAGTGGACACGCATGCATATGCAGGCTATACGATTCCACCCAATTACGATTCTATGATTGGAAAACTGATCGTTTCTGCATTCTCCAGAGAAGAGGTTATCTCTAAGATGGAAAGAGCATTAGATGAGTTTATTGTTGAAGGCATTAAAACGACCATTCCTTTTCATCAAAAATTGATGAAGAATGAGCGTTTCCGTGCCGGAGATTTTAATACCAAGTTTTTGGAAGAATTTGATTTCCGAAAATAATAAAATTGCCACCCGGATATAAAAGGCTCTGATGATTCAGGGCCTTTTTTATGCGAGTCGATAAAGGTATTTTAATTATGAAAGTTGTTGGTTTTACATTTATACGAAATGCCATTCGGTATGATTATCCGGTACAAGAGGCGATCATGTCTGTATTACCTTTGTGTGATACAATGATTGTAGCAGTTGGACAATCAGAGGATGGCACTCGAGAAATGATTCAACACCTGGCTCCGGAGAAAATAAAAATTCTGGATACAGTTTGGGACGATACGCTTCGAGAAGGCGGACAAGTCTTGGCGCATGAAACGAATAAAGCATTTCAGGCGGTGGAGGCTGAAGGTGCAGACTGGGCGTTTTATATTCAGGGCGATGAAGTGTTGCATGAACAGTATATTCCAGTGGTCCGGAAAGCTATGGAAACCCATCTTAATCGTGCGGAAGTGGATGGCCTGTTGTTTCATTATGAACATTTCTATGGGTCCTATGATTTTGTGGGCAATTCGCCTAAATGGTATGCCCAGGAAATACGCCTTATCAAAACGGGCAGAGGAATTTATTCTTTTAAAGATGCTCAGGGTTTTAGAAAAAACACCAACGATAAATTATCCGTAGTGCAAATTCCTGCGTATATCTATCATTATGGATGGGTAAAAGACCCAAGAGCCATGCAACAGAAGCAATTAAATTTTAATAAATATTGGCATTCGGATGATTGGGTCAATCAACATGTTGGAAAGTCTGATATGTTTATTTATTCGGATAATATACCCTTACGGAAATTTACTGGAACACACCCGTTAGTAATGCGCGAACGAATCGAACGCCTGAATTGGGAATTTGAATATGATTCCGCAAAAATCACAGTCCCCTTGAAGGATAAAGTAAAAATATTTATTAAGAAATATTTGGGTTGGGATTTGGGGTATCGGAATTATAGGGTGATTCGGTGATGTTTGGATTTTGTTGAGACGGGCAATTGCCCGTCTCAGATTTATGCGTCCAACAATTGTAAGACGTACAATTGTAAGACGCACAATTATTAGACGCACAATTATTAGACGCACAATTGTGCGTCTCTACTTCAGCATCTTCCACCATTTTAACAATTCATCTTCCCCACTCAGCAGAATATATTTGGCAATGACTGACCTGGGTTCAGATTCTATGGGGAATTGTACGATTTCATCCCCCTCCCTGTAGAACGCATCCGTCACCATGTATTCATATTCCATTAATTCAAGTATACTCATGATGGACTCTCTGTTCTGATTATTCTGCAGAAAATATTCCTGGTCCAGATTGATATGACAAACCTGAAATCCTGGCGCAATGGGATCTGCCAGCCAAAGCGTAAGCCCTATGGGTGTAAAAATAAATTCCCCCACCTTCACCTCCAGGCGCATCGTGACCTCCATGAATTGGCTTACATAATGGTTGAAACTATCGGTGGGACTGGATTTTTCTGAATAAGAGTCTTTCATCTTTTTCCTGATGGCAGGGAGGTATTCCCTGAAGTTTTGGGCTGTTAAGGGAATATATTCTTCACCTGCTTTCTCCTTCGAATAACTTGAAATATAAGCACGGATAGTACCTTTCTGAATCTCCTCCAAAACCTTCAGAGGCACAGGAGACAATTGGGGTTGATTGATGGCCTGAAAGGCGGGGGTATTTTGAAAGATATGTTTGAATTTGGAAATGGCACCACCTGGTAGCACTTCCGGAGACAGGTATGGCCAAGCGTTAGATAAGGGTACGTAAAGGGAAATTCTTATTTCATCCGCATCAAAGGGTATTTCCTGAAAGGGTTTGAATTCTTTGGAAGTTGGTTGTGCTTTTATGTGATGACTTGTCACCCACACGAGTATTACCAGGAAATTCAGGAAAGGATTTTGTAAAGGCTTCATCCTCATGAATGGTTTGGATTTGTGGAATTTATTTTTGGTTCTAGGACAACTTTCGAATACGTGTATCGGCTTGCTGGAATTCAAATATTTCATGTTTGCACCTTTATGTCCGGAATGCCTAAGGCATTAAAGATGCCTGCCTTCACTTCTGTTTTTTATAGGCTTTTTCATATTGCTGAATCCAGTCGGAGGTTTTTATTTTTTTTACCAGTCTTCCAATTAATTCAAACGGAATGTGTTCTGGTTTCTTAAATCTCACACAACTTTTGCCCATGTCTAATTTAGTTGTAGATACCTTGGCAAATTCATCCTGAAACCATTGAAGTAATTCCGAGTCGGCGTACATGCCCATGTGATAGAAGGAAATGAAGTTCTTTTGAGAAGCAATGCTCATGAAAGGGAGGGCCTGTTTAGGGTCGCAATGATATCCCGACGGGTAAAGACTGTGCGGCACAACATAACTAATCATTCCATAACTCATGCTTTCTTCAAATCCTTTAGGTAAGTTATTAAGAATAATTTTCCGGAGCTCTGTCATTACAGGTTTTCGATCCTCTGTCAGTGCTGCCATGTATTCATCCGGGCTTAAAGCTTTACTCTGCATAATTTTTTCCTTAGGATAAAATTAACATAATTGATTCAATTTTGCTAAAGGGAAGATAGAGTACAGATTGAAGCAGGACGGATTTATGGTCCCGAAATTTATTCGAGTTTTACTCGTCTTTAAAATAATTATCCCCTTCTAACATGCTAAAATAGTTTAGCATATTAGAAGGGGAAAGGATTTTGCTTTTTATTAATTAGGCTTTTACCGGAAGGAATTCCCGAACGGCAAGGTCTATGGCAGCAGCGTCATACCCACACTCTGCGTATAATTCATCCTGTGTGCCATGTTCAATCCAGGCATCTGGAATGCCCAATCTTTTTACCTGAGCACTGTAGCCATGATCTGCCATGAATTCTAAGACGGCACTGCCCATACCTCCTTGAATAGCGGCATCTTCTAGGGTAATTACTTTTTTAAATTGAGTAAATACCTCATGAAGCAATGTTTCATCCAGGGGTTTGATATATCTTAAATCATAATGGGCAACGCGAATACCTTCTTTTTCAAGCGCATCCAGAGCTTTCACAGCATAGTTTCCGATATGTCCAACAGAAATAACTGCAATCGAGTCCCCATCTCTTAATTTACGCCCTGTTCCCGGTTTCACAAACTCCATGGGGGTTCTCCAATCTACAATTACCCCATTTCCTCTGGGGTATCGTATGGTGAATGGCCCCATGTTATCATGAGAGGCTGTAAACATGAGGTTTCTCAGCTCCTGTTCGTTCATGGGCGCTGCCAGAATCATGTTTGGCAGGCAACGCATGTAAGCGATGTCGAAGGCCCCGTGGTGGGTTGGTCCATCTGCGCCTGCAAGGCCGGCTCTGTCGAGGCAGAACACGACATTCAGGTTTTGTAAGGCCACATCATGCACTACCTGGTCGTAGGCTCTTTGCATGAAAGAGGAATAGATATTACAAAAAGGAATCAGTCCTTGAGTAGCAAGACCTGCAGAGAAGGTAACAGCATGTTGTTCGGCAATGCCTACATCAAATGCCCGGTCCGGCATTTCTTTGAGCATGATATTCAGGCTGGAGCCGGAGGGCATTGCCGGTGTGATGCCCATAATTTTGGCGTTATCTTTTGCCAATTCTACCAGAGTATGGCCGAATACATCCTGATATCTTGGGGGTTTGGGGCCTTCTTTGGGTTTTTCAAAAGCCTTTCCTGTGATTTTATCAAAATTAAAACTTGGCGCATGCCATAGCGTCTGGTCTTTCTCCGCAGGCTCAAAGCCTTTTCCCTTAACCGTTACGCAATGTAATATCTTGGGTCCCGGGATATGACTTAAGTCTTTAAGGATGCGAACCAGATGATTGACATCATGCCCATCCACCGGGCCAAAATATCGAAACTGAAGTGCCTCAAACAGCATTCCCGGTTTTGACATTGTGGCCTTAAGACCATCTTCTAATTTGGATGCAATGGCCTGAGCATTGGGTCCAAATTTGCTGATTTTACCTAAAAGATTCCATACTTCATCTCTGACCTTATTGTAGGTTTTAGAGGTGGTGATATCGGTCAGGTATTCCTTTAATGCCCCGACATTGGGGTCAATCGACATGCAATTGTCGTTGAGAATAACCAGGAGGTCCGCATTTTCTGAACCGGCATGGTTCAGGGCTTCGAAAGCCATACCTGCAGTCATAGCCCCATCCCCAATCACA
>CANHCC010000152.1 GCA_947459115.1 Bacteroidota bacterium
CACTAGAGTTAAATCTAATAAAACTAGGATGGTCTAGTCCTAAAAGATGCCCAACTTCATGTCGAATGAGTGCAGGATCTTCATGCCCCAACTTTGTCAAAAAACCTGAGCTAAATGCCTTGTTATATGTTCCTCCACCTATGCCATCAGCATAACCATTTCCCGGATTTCCCAGCAGGATGACATTTATGTTGTATGGATTGATTCCTATAGTATTAGATATTGTGTCGTTAAAATAATTATCAAGAAATGACTTTTGAGTTGAATTATAATAATCAAGCGGATTCCCAATTGTGTATAATGAATCATCAAAGTAAAACAGTATGGTATCAACAATAAACCGAATCCTTGAGTCCTGAATGTAAGGAGTTATAACAGGTTGAATCTTGCTTGTGTCTAAATTAACATAAACATCTCCTACACCCCATATATTGTCCATGTTTATGGCATTAGAATTGACTTGCTCAAAGCTATTCTTGACCCAAGTTCTTACACTTGTGTTGGGTAAATGGGCAGAGAATAAATTTCCATACTTAATCGAATCTACCTGAAGTTTGTTCCAAATTGAAGTATCTGGTGTGGCTGTAGTGTCACCTTTATAAACCATATGCACATTCACATGCACATATTTCAACGGCGTATGATGTGGCACATAAGGTGCATAAGAATCGTAATGATTGCAATCTCTCGAAGATATTGTATCTCCAGCCAATAACTGAATCGGGATCTGCCAGATTGAATCCAAGGCCATATTACACTGTGGCTGACTCTGGGCTAGTAAGGAAGAGAAGAGAAGAGAAGAGAAGAGAAGAGACAGAATGAGTTGGGTATTTTTCATAGTAACTTTGGCTTATCTATTCAAAGTTAACCATTTAATTCAAAAATCAAAAATTATTTAATCGAAATATTGTAAAAAAAAACAAACTTAATGCAATCTAAAAAACCAAAATTCAAAAACATTCCCGCTAAAAAATCAATTTTCCATTAACTCCAATTTTGCCTGCTTATGCCCCATGAAGGTTGCAACACGCAATTGATCCTTGTAACCGGAGGTGTCTTGTAATTTTAAATTTATATGAGCAAGTAAATAGTAAGCATCCTTGTTATTGGGATAACTTAAAATGGCTTCGGTTATATGTCTTCGGGCTAAAGTAAATTTCTCCTGATCAAAATAATACTCCCCCATCCCCTGATTCAATACATAATCTTTGGGATACATTGTAAGTCCTTTCTTCAGCAGCTTATACAAAACCTCACCCTGATCGCCCTTGATTTTTCTTGCCCTGTACAGATTTTGTAATGCCTGAATATTAGTAGGTTGGCGTTTCAGATTACTACTCCATAAACTAACGCCATCCTGCCAATGAAATGCCTGACGGTAGGCAACCATCCCAATCCAACCTATCCATATCGCCATACCAGCGATCAAAACTACTTTTAGTTTTTGCCCCCAGGGATGCCACAACGCTTGTTGAAATCCTTCTGCCAATAACCAGCAAAGGCCTATTGATCCCAGATAAAAATACCGATCCCAGACCAGAGAATGCCCGAGTGGAACCCATTGCAAATAAGGGAGGGAAATTGCAAAAGTCAATAGAAACCCAAACCTTATCTTCCAGGTAAATACACCTGAAAACAAGACACCAAGACAGAGTAATCCAAATCCAATTGGGGCAATTAATACAACAGGAACACCCCAGATACTGGCATGAAGCAATCCAAAATACTGATTGACTAAGTGTAGGGGAATCAGAAACTTCTTGAGATAAAACAAAGAAACAGTAGAAACATTCAGGAAGGGTCTCCACCCCCACTCCAATCCCTTAATCCCGCCTTCGTGAATACCACCAATACGCATTTGAGCATAAGCCACCACAAGCGTAAACAGTATCGCTAACACCCAAAAGACCCATCTCTCCTGGATTTGTTGTATCCATCTCCGAAGCCAACCTTGTTTTAAATCCTCAGATGGATAAAGAAACCCCTCTAATACCATAAACACCAAAGGAAGAACCGCGGCAGAGGTTTTGGATAATAATGCCGCCACAAACCAAAGCAACACCCACCCTTCTTTTCCTTTTCCCTGCTTGAAATGATGAAATTGAATCAGGGCCAGTAAGCTGAAACATGTCATCATCAAATCCTTGCGATCGGAGATCCAACAGACGGATTCCACATGCAAGGGATGGATAGCAAAGATGAGGCTGGCAACCCCGGGCACTACCCAACCAACATTCCACAGGCGCAGCCAGTGGTATAACAAGCAGATATTGGCCAGATGAAACAAGAGGCTTACCACATGGAAAACCGACGGATTTAACCCATCCACTGCGTATTCCAGGAGATGGGACATAAATACCAAAGGATGGTAGTTTTCTTTAGGATAAAAGTGCGTCCATAAATGATACACATTTTTAAAACTCACTTCCCGTATCCAGGGATTTTGGTAGATGTAGGTCATATCATCCCAATTCACAAAACCAAAACCCGGAACGGCATGAAAAATAGCCAGGGTCAGCAGGATCAACAGGGCGGGAATCCCCAAACGGGTAAAGGCGCTACCAGGCGATTCCATTTTGGGAGAGATAATCCTTGGCGGGGCCATATCCCAAACGGGCGGCTGACTTCAAGGCTTCAATGGCTTCTTCTATTTTACCCATGCGGTACAAGGCAACCCCAAGGTTATTGTAGGCCAGGGCATAGTTAGGATCAAGCGCGATGGCGCTTTTACACGCTTCGACAGAGGCCTCCAATTGTCCGGCTTTTTCCAGAACATTGGCCAGATTGGCATAGCCCAGAGGCGTTGGGGCAATCTGGACCGATTGGCGATGAGCCTCAATGGCAGAATCGGCTTTGCCCATGCGGTCGTAGGCCACACCAAGATTGGTGTACACCATAGGATCTCCGTGCCGAATATCTAGAGCTTTTTTAAACTGGACAACTGCCAATTCCGGACGCCCCGTACGATCGTAACAATTCCCTAGGTTGTTAAAGGATTTGGGGTCGGTGGCATCAAAGGAAATGGCTTTCTCAAAATATTCAGCAGCTTTCCCGTATTCATTCTTTTCATACCAGGCATTGGCCAGGCTGTTCCAGGCAATGGCCGCATCGGGATAATTCTCCAACACATTCTCCCATAATGTAAAACTATCCTTCCAGATCATCACTCTGTTTCTGGCAAGGTAAGTCATGCTGAGCAAATATGCCAGGGTTAAAGCCAGCAAAGGTTTGGAAATAGACTGATGCTGATAATACTCCACGCCATAAGCCAACACCATACACAACCCCAGAGCCGGAATGTAATAATATCGATCTGCCATAGCCGCATTCCCAACCGGTAAAAATTGCAACACCGGGAATATCGTCAGGAAAAACAAGATCAAGCCTGCAAACACAGAAGGACTCTTTTTGAATGTATATCCCAAAATTCCCAGAAACACAATGCCACCCAAGGCATTTAACATCAGCCCTGAAGGAATCCCCCCTGAAATATCCGGGTAAGTATAAAAGGCCGATAAGCCCACTGGCGCCAGGGTTCTGCTTAGATAAAACCATAAGCCCTGAAATCCTATCAGGATTTGCTCGAAAGCACCATACCCATTCTGGATTCTGACATTGGCCTGGTTTTGTTGCGCATAGATGGCCAAAATACCAATGCCAAGCGCAATAATAACAAAGGGCAATATTCTCAGGATATAAGCTGTATCCAATACCTTTTTCCCCCGAAGGTAATCCAGTACCACCAAAGCCGGAACAAGCGCCACCGCCTGACCTTTAGAAAGTCCGGAAAAAACGAAAAGCAATAAAGCTAAGCCTATCCCTAAGGCAGGCCTATCCTCAGAATACTTTAGATAAACGAAGACCGAAAGCAGGAGAAAGAATCCGTAAAGCACATCCTTTCGTTCGGTGACCCAGGCCACAGACTCCACATGTAAAGGGTGCACAGCGAACAATAAAGCCCCGGCCAAAGCCGCATACGGGGACTTAAAGAAAACCCTCAGGATGGCCCACACCAGAATGGCATTCAGGGAATGAAGCAACCAATTGACTTTGTGAAAAACAGCAGGGTCTCCCCCGCCCCATTTCATTTCCAGCCAGTAACTCACTAATACAAAGGGATGATAGTTACCACTCAAAAAAACGGTAAATAATTTCTGAAATCCCTGAGCGGAAAAATCCCGAATCAAAGGATTGTCCTTCACATAAGTCGGGTCGTCCCAGTTGGTGAATCCAAACTGGAAAGAAGGGGCATATACCAGATAAGTTGCGAGCAGAATCAACCCGAAGGGCAGAAGCCAATCCAGGAGGGAGGGAGAGGATTTGGGCGTTTTGGACTTGTTTTTCAGCACAAAACAAAGATAAGGAGATAAAATGAATGGCGGAAAAAGGAAAAATCCTCCGCTTGGTGCAAGCCTCCGCTTGGTGCAAGCCCCTGCTTGGTGCAAGCCCCTGCTTGGTGCAAGCCTCCGCTTGGTGCAAGCCAAAATCTAAATTTTGATTTTAGGTGTCACAACACCGAAAACAGAAAACTTACTTCACAACGCCCTGCTGAAGTAAGGCCTGAGCCTGGGGGTGCCCCAATCGGGCAGCCTCACGAAATAATGGTAAAGCCTGGTCTTGTTTTCCCGATTGATATAATAATACACCCTTATTAAACCAGGCAGGATTGTAATTCGGAAACTGCTCCAGTGTCTTATCACACCAGCGCAGCGCCTCTTCGGTTTTGCCTTGCTTTACATACAAGCCGGCCAGAGACATATAGGCTTCCGGAAAACTATTGCCCGATGCAATTACAGCGGCGTACAACTGTTCCGCCAATGCCATATTGCCGTTAATCTCAGCAGATTCTCCCAATTGAATTTTTAAAAGCCCATTATTGGGGTCTGCCTCTAAAGCCTTACCCAACCAATAAGAGGCAGAATCGCCCTGACCCGCCTTTAAAAAAGCCTGACCCAGATTCGACAAAGCTGAGGGGTAACCCGGTTCAAGGGCAAGGGCCTTTCGATAACAATAAATGGCGGAATCATATTTCCCAAGTTTAAACCAGGCAGAACCATAATTGTTCCAGGCCTTTGTAAAGGAAGGATTCACCAAAACAGAATTGCGAAAAGGCTCGATGGACTCCTGGACTTTATCCATTGCCAAAAAGACATTCCCGATATTATACCAGGGCTGGTCGTAGTTGGGTTTTAATTGAATCGCTTGACGATAGGCATTAATCGATTCATCATACTGTTTCTTTTGTTCATATGCCGTCCCCAAATTTACGTAAGCCATATAAAATTCGGGATTCTGACGGATTACATCTTTAAACAGGGTAATACTGTTTTTCCAAATCCCTGTCTGTCGCCAGGACAATAGGGTGAATCCTATCAAGACAAAGATAAGAATCTGTGAAGCCTTCTGCTTCCATTGTATTTCGGCCTTTTGCAGGATTAAGGCGAGAGCCAAAGATACGCCAATAGAAGCGGCATAAGTATATCTGTCCCCTGCGATAAAAAATCCGCCCGGTCTTAATTTCAAAAACAAGAAAACACCAATCGTAAACCACAACAGAGCATACAACCAATTCCACTGCCTGAGTTTGTATAACTTCCAGCTACCCCAAACCAATCCGACACAAATCAAAGGCGAGATATAATAGCCCCAATGAAGTCCTTCTTTAATTTTATCCGGAAGAGGATAATACGCGCTCAAGGGCCAGGGAAAAATAAACTTGAGGAGGTAAAATACATAACTGTAACATAAAATCAGGATGTTTTCCAACCCTGAATAGCCGGTAGCATCTGCCTGAGATTCCACAGCACCCTGAATACCTTTGATTTGAACAAAACCTGTCCCAAGGGCAATCAGCACAAAAGGAATCTTCTCCATCCATTTAATCTTCCAATTGCCGGTGATTAACCAAAAATCCAATAGGATCATAAATGGCACCAACAAGACCGCCGTTGCTTTGGATAAGGCAGACAATACAAAGGCTAGTAGCGCAAACAGATAATAAATATTTTTATTTTCCTGCCGCCAACGAACCCAGGAAATTAAGGCAATCAAGAGAAAAAACACAAAGAGCACATCCTTCCGTTCTGAAACCCAAGCCACACTTTCCACGCGCAAAGGATGTAATCCAAATAATAAACCACCCAACAAGGCCGGCCACTTCTCTTTTACCCATTGTTGAATGAAAACAAAAACGAGCAAGGTATTGAATAGATGAAGTACAACATTGGTCGCATGAAATACCAAGGGATTTTCTCCGGAAAGATGATACTCCACCGCATAAGTCAATAGCGTCAGTGGAATATACATCAAGTAATAAAATTCGGAGAACAATTTCCATATCGAAGCCAGATTCAATGTCTGAATTAAAGGATTGCGCGTAACATACTCGTCATCATCCCAATTGGTAAATTCAAAAGACAAAGTCTGACCATAAACGAGCAATAAGGGAAGAATCAACAAAACCCATTGCAACCAGGGCTTTCCTTCCCAGATG
>CANHCC010000153.1 GCA_947459115.1 Bacteroidota bacterium
AATGTTGGTGGTGCGAAACAATTCTGCTGCCTAAACACGAATAATGATTGCCAACTCTTGGTGTTTCAGGGAAGAATGCTGGGTGGAAAGTTTTGTTGTCTTTTGCTGTGCTTTTAGGTTCACTGTCAGGATAAAAGTCTCTGAAAACAGCACATTCTTTTTCTAAGTTTTCCCAAACTGAATTATCTACTTTCTCAATAGGCAGTTTGTCCCAAAAGTGCATAGGGTTGTAGTAAAAAATCAATTCTTTTCCGTCATTTAAAGCAAAAAAGTAATGGGACACATAAATAGTATTTGTGCCTTTTGTCCTGCGCAAGTCATCTATGAGTAGTCCATTTACTTCTGTGTCATATCCTGAGTATTCTTTCATTCGGTCGTCTTTTTATGGTGAGGCATAACAAATCCCTTTGCGAACAATCCCCACCTGTTGCGTATATTTTCCATTTAACTAATATCCCCTTTCTTTTGGCTAAGCATTTCATAACCAATACGAACAACATGTTGGGTACAATTCATAAGTCAAAAATAAGTACTAGCAAGAATAAATACAAATCTTATGAATAATTCTTTTGAATGTCGGGATAATTTATGGAGGGTCAGGCCCTATTTGATGAGCATTTATGGGATAAATGCCCCTTTAAGCTGCTTAACTAATCCGGAATAAGAGAAACCTCTCTGATAGGCTTGCCATATACCCGGATGTGTTCTTTGCGTTGCGTGATACTATCCGATATTGGAAATTGGCGCAACAGAAGTCTCCGGTCAGAGCGCGCGTTAGCGTGTCCTATAGGTAAGGGTGTTTGGGATTGCATAATTCTATCAAGAAGAAACCAGGAGGTTGTTTTCTTATGTTAATTGGGATATCATGTGGATTGATTGAGGCCCGTAGAGACGCAAAATATTGCGTCTCTGCATTTAGGCATGGGGGGGGGCGTAGACGCAAAATTTTGCGTCTCTACACCCATACCTGCGTGCGTTTACCGTGACACAAAATATTGCGTGGCACTTATTGACACACAAACCCCTCCATACACTTCTCCGCCTCTGTCTCCATTGGGCAATGCCCTGCTTCGGGTATCCATAAGGCTTTAGACTGTGGCCTTTCTCCTAAAAAACGCTTGCCTACTGAGGGCGGAATCCAGGTGTCTTTTTCGCCCCAGATGAGGGTTACGGATAAAGTATCGGGAAGGGGATGGAAGCCCATTTTTTCTCCGTAACGGAATTTCTTCAATATGGCATCCGGGGTATTGGGGATTTTTAATGGGGTTAAATATCCGAGTACATCTTCTGGTTTGGGGGGGTGTCCGTATGCAGATTCTAATAATTTTTGAACCCGACTTTCCTGTATTATCCATTTGCCAATAATATTGGTCCACCGTCTAAACAAAGCAGTCGTTAATAATCCCCCGGTCCCTGCATTGCCGGGTCTTAAGGCCGGTACGCCATCGATTAGAATTAATTTCCGGCAAATTTTAGGATAGGCGCCTGCAAGTTCCCCGGCAACCGAAGCGCCCATGGAATGTCCGGCCAATGTCCAGGGAGAAAAGTCTTTGGTTTCTTTATTCAGGTGCAGCATTAAATATAAACACAACAGGGGATCGGGTAAAGTATGATCGCCGATGTTTCGATCGGAATAGCCATAAGCTGGTAAATCTACAGCGGTAACGGAATAACCTGCCCGGGTGAGTAATGGTACCAACTTACGAAAGGAAAAAGTGGAACCGGAAAATCCATGTATCAGCAATACTTTGCCACAGGATTTATTGGTATTGGCAGAGGGCCAGGTACGGTAATGAATGTTTGTTCCATATATGGAGATGTATTGACTTTCCGGAAATGATTTAATGTCCACATTTCCGGTATGCGATACCGGAATAAGCCAGGGTAAAATAAAAAACGAAAATAGGAAGATAGCCATGAGGGTAAGCAGGATATTTTTTAGTTTCATTATGTAAAAATATGGCTTTATGTATTGAATGGTTTTTAGTCACCAACTTCAATGTATAAATTAACCTGCTTTTTTTGTCTCAAATCTGCTCTTCCCCCTCCCTAACCCTCCCCGGAGGAGAGGGGAGGCCTCTTGCGAGGCCACTGCCTGTGAGAGTTAAATATGGCTTATGCTAATGCAGTTTCTGTTAAATTCAAATTTATTTTACAGCTGTAATAAATGGTTTTACAAATAGGATGACCCAAGTTCAAGTCTCACGCGTAGTGGCCGGGCGGGCTGTTCCCCTCCCCATTTTTGGGGGAAGGATAGGGAGGGGGATAGTGTTGCTAGTACTAAGAAGAATAAACTGTAAACTTTTTTCAGGACGATACAATTCTCATTTAAAACTGAAATCCATACATATTCACTCTTGGCACAATCCGAATACTGGGCGCAGGGAAATGCAGGTGATTTAAATAATGTAAGGCTTTATTAATTGCTTTTGATTTGGTTTTAATTTTTGTTAGATCATAATCCAGGGCCAGGAATAATTCATGGTTGCCTCCGCCTTTTCCGTTTATTCGCTCTGCGGATAAGCCTGCTGCAATATTTAGAAATCTAGGCCAGTAAGGCTTCATGGAGTGGGGCAATAAGCCATGCACATTGACAGATAGCCAATAATTATGTCTTTCATAGTCATCCATAAATGGCTTATCGGTTTTATTTTCCAGTGTTTTATAGTAGGATGGATTCATAAAATCATAACTCCATTTTACATGAAAGTTTCTGAGTACTGGAATATATTCCTGAGCAACGGGAAATAAAGCTCCGGCGGTATTGGCAGTCATATCTCCGATGCTAAATCCCCAATACGGCGCGAATCCGTCTTTAATTTCTACAATAGCGGTTGTTAGGATTCCATATCCTGCGCCATACCATAGGGCTTGTCTTTTTTTGACGCCGCTCCAGGCGAGCATATCACAAAATAAATCAGAGGTGAGTTTAGAACTCCAGAAGTGGCCGTACTTATCCATGCCTAGCGCATACACCATATCGGAGCCTCGGTCAAATTGAAATCTCGCACTTCCATCAGCCCACCAGACATTTTGAAAATAAAGAAAAATGCCTGCGGTTGTACCACTCACACCGGTAATGACGCCCCCTAATCTCCAGGGTTTGATACCGGCGTAATTAGAGTCTTGATGTGGCGCAGACAGAGTATCTGTTTTCTCCTGGCTCCATACTAAAAGTGGCACTAGCATCAGGAGGATAGCGCTGATGTGTCTTAGGGTTTTCATTCCAGGATTAAACAGGCAATTGTGCTCCCTTTGATATTTACCAGTTTCTTAAATCTGGGGTCTTGTTTGTAGTATTCATTCAGGGCAAGTATAACTTCATACCAGCCGTAGTCATGCCACAGGATAATACCTTTGCCATTTTTAAGCAGTGGCAATACTTTCTCCGTGTCATTTATGACATATTCGTAGGAGTGGGCGCCATCCACAAAAATCATGTCCATGGTATTATGGTAGGGGGTATAGTCAAATACAGCAGAATCGGCATAGATTTGTTGGATACGGGCGGCATAGGGCGTATTCAAAAAACGACTGCCGGATTGTGGTTTATCAATAAATTTACGATCTCCTGTTTTAATTCTCAGGGCAGTTTCCGTGATGGCGGTTTTGGGTAAGTCCAGGGTAAAGAGTTTGGCATCCGGTGCTGCGTTGGCGATAAGGTTAAGCGAGGTTCTTCCATCGAAGGTTCCAATTTCAAAAATATTTTGTGGTTTGAATCTGGCAGAGAGGGAAGCGAGGGCCTTGAGTTCATCCGGGGTTACATTGCCATCTCTGGCTTCCATTTCCAATAACAGGGGTTGAATATTACCGGTCAATTCTTCAAGGGAGATTTCCGGCAGGATTTTGACGGCTTCTTCCTTTTTTTTCTTGTGTTTGTAATGGGCAGAAATTTCTTCCCGAAACTTCCCGGTTTTAAGCAAATGCCAGATTCTCGGCAGGAGATATTTTTTCATTTGTAAGGAATTGGAATTTAGATGATTGACTTTATAAAAATTTCCGAGATTGAGGTTGACCTTTGGTCAATTCTCCCAAAAATCCCTGAATTTCAGAAACCATTCAAAGGTACAAAGTATCTGTTGAACCTAAATTTGAAATTTTAGTGTGGTAATGTGTTTAAATTTCTTTAATTTTAGTACCAATTGCAGGTTTCATCAATTAGAGGCATTACTACATGAGATTCATACAGGGAAAAATCATGCGTCAATCTTTACTTTTATCTCTGATTCTATGGGTTTCCATGGTTTCCGGGCTAAAGGCTCAGATTACAAACTGGTCGGCAACTTATTCCGGGGCAACCACTCAGGCTTGTCCTAACACGCAGTCGAATTTTACGCTGCCTGCTGTAACCGGGCTGACCTTCAGTCAGGTGACCCGAGGTGCGGGATTATTGTGTGGAACGGCTGCAAATGCACTGAATTCTACCGATTGGACGGGTGTAGATTCAAGTGCGGCTATTTCCGGAAGCGATTTTTATGAGTTGAATATTACTTCGGCGTGTCCTGCTTACACCTTAGATTCCCTTCGTTATTCTACACAAAGTAGTGCCACCGGTGCAACTGCTGCTTTTGTTTTAGTATCTGTCAATGGGGGCAGTTTTGTTCCTTTCGGGTCAAGATTTACCATTGGAAATTTGGGTAGTGCTTTTTCTTTCACCGTGGTTGGTAATTCTATTCAAGTGCCTCAGGGGGGAAGTCTTAGAATTCGCATTTATGCATTCGGCGCATCAAGTTCTGGCGGGAGCCACCGGCTTGCGAATGGAACCATTCTTTACATGAAAACCATCAGTCCATCTGCAACCATTTCAGGAACGACTTCTATTTGCAATGGTAACAGTGCCAATCTGATTGTCAATCTAACCGGAACGGGCCCTTGGGATATCATTTATTCAGATGGGTTTAATTCTACCGCCGTAAACGGGATAAACAGCAATCCTTATATTTTGGTTGTCAATCCCACGGTTACCAGAACTTTCACGCTGGCTTCTGTGGTTTCGGTTTGTTCCGGCCTTGTGTCCGGAAATGCTGTGGTAACCGTTCTTCCCTCTATATCCAACAATTTGATTACGGCTAGCCAGACAGTATGTGTGGGCAATACCGCGGCAGTCCTTACCGGATTTGCTCCAATTGGGGGCAATGGGATTTACAGCTATCAGTGGGAAATGTCCGCAGATGGTATTAACTGGAATAGCATTGGTGGTGCGACTAGTCTTAATTTTAATCCGGGTGCTGCAACTTCTACCTTTTCATTTCGCCGCATCGTAAGCTCCGGAACCTGTCCTGCTTCGACAAGTGGGAAGGTTGACATGCTGGTTTTACCGGATTTTACTTCGAACACCATTTCCGCCTCTCAAACCATTTGCTCGGGTGCCGTACCTGCTGAATTTTCGGGCTCATTGCCTACAGGCGGCTCCGGAACCTATGGGTATCAATGGCAGAGCAGCCTCAACAATGTTAGCTGGAGCAATGTCATCGGAGGGAATGCTCAGAATTATCAGGCCCCGTTTTTAACGGTGAATACCTATTATCGTCGCGTGGCTACAACCTCTTCTTGTACGCCGATTACCAGTTCCTCAATCTCTGTGCAGTTAGATCCTGCTTTAGGGAATAATCAAATTGGAAGTTCTCAGGCCATCTGTGTAGGTTCTGTTGCCGGCCCCTTTACCGGTACGATACCAACCGGTGGGCTCAATACTTACACCTATCTGTGGCAAAGCAGTACGGATAATTTAAATTATTTTGATTGTGGAGGCGGCAATGGGGTAGGCTATTCCGCAGGAATGATCCTCACTAACACCTATTTTCGCCGTATTGTAAATTCCGGAATCTGTCCCGGAAATACAAGTACAAGTGTGTTTCTTCGTCCGGATGTGCCAGTATCAGGAAACTTTATTGGTAATGACCAGACCATCTGTTTGGGAAGCGCTGGTATGACGCTGACCGGGACGACACCCACCGGTGGTTTTGGTGGTTACAGCTACCAATGGCAAACCAGTGTTAATGCCAGCAATTGGTCAAACATTACAGGGGCAGTCACTTTGGATTATGTCCTTGGTTCTCCTACAACAAGTCTCTATTATTCCAGAATTATAAGCAGTGGAGCCTGTCCTCCCAATACTTCTGCACCTTTACGAGTGATAGTCGAAGCGCCCATTACTCAAAATACCCTTCAGGCTAACCAAACCATTTGTAATGGAACGCTTGCCGCCACAATATCAGGCGCTACCCCTCAGGGTGGTTCAGGGTTCTATGCGTTTGCCTGGGAAAGTAGTTTAGATGGAATTAATTGGGGAGGATTAGTCGGAGAGGTTAATACAGATTTCGATCCCTTCTTTCAATCTTCAACCATTCGCTACAGGCGTCTGGTGACTTCCGGAATTTGTCCGGTCTCAACGAGTGCAGGTGTTTTTGTGGTAGTGGA